>NZ_JBXDLD010000164.1:0-29046 GCF_056820425.1 Priestia sp. KCTC 13724
AAACTCTCACGTACGGTACGGAGTGGGGGAAAAGATGGAGATAACCTCAAAATCTTACCTATCACTAAACTCTCAAAAGAGGAACGCATAGAGAAGTTATATGAAGTTACGCAACAGAACTTGTACCATATAAAACGAGCTTTACATTATAACATTGCACATGAAATCATGCTTTACCGTCTTTCTTCTTCCCTTGTTCCTTTAGCTACTCATCCTGAAGTCGCATGGGATTTTGTAACACCTTTTCAACAAGAATGGAAAGAACTTGGTCACTTAGTAAAGTCTCATCATCTACGGGTAAGCTTTCATCCTAACCAGTTCACTTTGTTTACGAGTGATAAGCCGCAGATTACTGACAATGCTGTTTTAAATATGAACTATCACTATCAAATGCTAGAAGCAATGGATGTGGTAGATGGATCGTTAATTAACATTCATGTTGGTGGAGCTACGCTAAAGATATAAAAAAACCCCCTTTGAAAGGGGATCTTTTATTACATTTTTTCAGGAGCCGAAACACCAATTAATTTCAATGCATTTTGTAGAGTAACCTGCACTGCTTTGATAAGCTCCAAGCGTGCTTTACTTGTTTCGATATTATCTGTGTCAATAACTTTATCTGCGTTGTAGAAGCTGTGGAACGTTGATGCTAAGTCAAAGATATAGTTTGTAATGCGGTGAGGAATGCGTTTTGTTGCCGCTTCAGAAACAGCTTGTGGAAACTCACCAATTTTCTTTAGTAGGTCCATTTCTTTCTCAGACTGAATTAGCGTATACTCTACGTTTCCTTTTGTTAATGCTTCAATTTCAGCACCTTGCTTTAAGATACTGCAAATACGAGCATGTGCATATTGTGCATAATATACCGGATTTTCGTTGGATTGAGAAACTGCTAAGTCTAAGTCGAAGTCTAAGTGCGTGTCTCCACTTCTCATTGCAAAGAAGTAGCGAGTTGCGTCTAAGCCAACCTCTTCTACAAGGTCTCGCATCGTTACAGCTTTACCTGTACGCTTACTCATCTTCATCTTTTCACCGTTTTGATACAGCTGAACCATTTGAATAATTTCAACTTCTAGCGTATCTTTTCCATAACCAAGGGCTTGGATTGCAGCTTTCATACGCGGAATGTAACCGTGGTGGTCAGCACCCCAAATGTTGATTAACTTGTCAAAGCCACGCTGAATTTTGTCTTGGTGATAAGCGATATCCGGCATTAAGTAAGTAAATGAACCATCGTTTTTAATTAATACTCGGTCTTTATCATCACCAAATGTTGTTGAACGGAACCATGTTGCTCCTTCTTCTTCATAAACGTGACCTTGTTGCTTTAACGTATCAAGCGCAACTTGAATTTTATCGTTTTTATATAGAGATGTCTCAGAGTACCATACATCGAATTTTACACGAAATTGCTCTAAATCACGCTTCAATTTTTCCAACTCATAATCTAATCCGTACTGGCGGAAAAACTCAAAGCGCTCTTTTTCATCAGCTTTTGCATACTGATCTCCATACTTTTCAGCTAACTCTTTACCAATGTTGATAATATCTTCACCATGGTAGCCATCGGCAGGCATTTCTTTGTCCATACCTAAAGCCTGCATATAACGCGCTTCCACTGAGTACGCTAAGTTGTTAATTTGGTTACCAGCATCATTGATATAATATTCACGAGATACATCATAACCTGCCTTAGCAAGAACATTACATAAAGAATCTCCTACAGCTGCGCCGCGAGCATGCCCTAAATGCAAATCTCCTGTTGGGTTTGCTGATACAAACTCAACCTGAACTTTTTCACCGTTTCCAACGTTTGATTCACCATAAGCTTCTCCTGCTTTTAAGATGGTTGGAATTAATTCTGTTAAATATGAGTTGTTCATGTAAAAGTTAATAAATCCAGGGCCCGCAATTTCAATTTTTTCAATTGAAGCTTTTGATTTATCAAACTGTGCTACTAGCTCTTCTGCAATAGCGCGAGGTGCTTTTTTTGCAATTCGTGCAAGCTGCATCGCCATATTTGTAGAATAATCACCGTGGGCTTTATCTTTTGGTACTTCTAACACGACTTCTGGTAGCTGATCTTTTGTTGCTAACTCAGCTTTTACAACTGCATCTTGAATCTCAGCTTTTAACTTACTTTGCACTTGTTCAACAATGTTCATGTTCTTCCTCCTTGAATGTTATCGTTACAGCGTACTTCCCTACCGATTGACCTTGCAATGTCAAATCGTACGTAAAAAAGAGATGACCTCTTTTTTGGAGCTTTTTATATTCAATGTTATGAGCATATGTCATCATATCCATACGGCCATAAGGACTCATATACGTTCCTTCAAGCTTAACTTTTTTACGAAAAGACTGCTTCATTTTTACGGCACCGGTACGGTTAATCGTTACTTCACCCTCTTTAATCTTCAGTAACGTTTTAATATCCCCTACTTCTTCTTGATGCTCCGTATACGTTAAATAAACCACTTCGTCTTTTTTATAATACGTTCCTTGAGCCTCAACCGCCGTTGTTTCCTTCATGTGTCCGTCTCGAATGTCCGTCACAATCTTAATTGCGATTGGCTTTTTAATCGTTGAAGCGTTATTCATCTCAAGACACTTCCTTAATTTTTACGAATACTTTATAACTTAAATAGTATAAACATTCCGAGACAAGAATTCAATAATACTTCAAGTTTTCGCTCATCTTGTAAAAAAGAGTAGGCCGCATTTCTATCAATGCAACCTACTCTTCTATATATTTGTTTAGCGCTTTTGAACCCAACCTAAAATCATTTCACGAATAAGCTTACTAGCTGTATTGGCCGTTTGCTCAGAGGAATCATAGATTGGAGCAACTTCTACTAAGTCTGCACCCACAACGCGGATATCTGATTTAGCAATCTCATGAATAGATGCTAATAGCTCTTTTGATGTTATGCCCCCCGCATCTACTGTACCTGTACCTGGGGCATGGGCTGGATCTAACACATCGATATCAATCGTTACATAAACTGGACGGCCCGCTAGCTTAGGTAAGATTTCTTTTAAAGGTTCTAATACTTCAAATTTAGAAATATGCATGCCGTTCTCTTTCGCCCATACAAATTCTTCTTTCATACCTGAACGAATACCAAATGAATAAACGTTGCTTGGCCCAATGTGCTCGGCAATTTTACGAATTGGTGTGGAGTGAGACAAAGGTTCACCTTCATACTCTTCACGTAAATCCGTATGCGCATCCATATGAATGATAGCAAGATCCGGATATTTCTTATACATCGCTTTCATAACTGGCCATGAAACCAAGTGCTCGCCACCCATTCCAAGCGGAAACTTATCGGCTGCTAATAGCTCATCGATATAGCCCTCAATCATGTCGATGCTTCGCTGTGCATTTCCAAAAGGAAGTGGAATATCACCAGCATCAAAATATTTTACTTCTTCAAGCTCACGATCTAAATATGCGCTATATTCTTCTAACCCAATTGATACTTCGCGAATACGAGTTGGACCAAAGCGAGACCCCGGTCGGTAGCTTACTGTCCAATCCATTGGCATACCGTATAGTACGGCTTCGCTTTCTTCAAAGCTAGGGTGACTTTTTATAAATACATTACCTGAATATGCTTCATCAAAACGCATGAGAATGCCTCCTTGTCATAAAAACAAGACGCCAAGCCTTTTGACTGACATCTTGTCTATGGTTTGTACTTTATCCGAGCTTAACTGGCAGTAAGGCTTCCGCTTCCAAGCTCAGGGGAAATCGCTGGAAGATAAGCAGAGGGCTACACTGTCCTTAAAAGCCCGATTGGTTGCACTAACAATGAGCGGGAGATGAAGCCTCCCACCAATTGAAGCTTCATCTTATTTTACTAAATCTGCTACAAACTTCGGTAAAGCAAATGCTGCTTTATGAAGCTCTTTCGTGTAATACTTTGTTTCGATATCAATAAAGCGATCTTCACTAACCTCTAGTGGATCATGCTTCTTAGAACCGATTGTGAACGTCCACAGACCACTTGGATACGTTGGAATGTTTGCTATATAAAGACGAGTAATCGGGAAAATTTCTTTTACATCACGCTGTACGTTTGTAATTAACTCTGGAGTAAACCAAGGGTTGTCCGTTTGAGCTACAAAAATTCCGTCTTCTTTTAACGCTTTTGAAATCCCAGCGTAGAAGCCTTTTGTAAATAAATTCACCGCTGGACCTACTGGCTCAGTTGAATCAACCATAATAACATCATATTCATTTTCGCTTTCTGCGATATGCATAAAGCCGTCGCCGACCTTTACCTCAACGCGCTCATTCTCCAATTCACCAGCAATCTCCGGTAAATACTTCTTAGAGTATTCAATAACTTTTCCATCAATTTCAACTAGCGTCGCTTTCTTTACGCTAGGATGCTTTAATACTTCACGGATTACGCCACCATCTCCGCCGCCTACTACTAAGACATTTTCAGGATTGGGATGTGTAAATAATGGCACGTGTGCCACCATTTCATGATAAACAAACTCATCTTTTTGAGTTGTCATTACCATTCCATCAAGAACTAGCATGTTACCAAACTCTTCTGTTTCAATCATGTCTAGCTTTTGAAACTCAGTTTGTTCTGTATGTAAAGTGCGCTTAATTTTCGCCGTAATTCCGAAATTCTTCGTTTGTTTCTCAGTAAACCATAATTCCATTTAAACTCTTCCCTTCTATTTTGAGAATTTAGCCTATGCATAGATTACCCTAACATAATTTATACAAACATGAAAAAAGTATAGATGAATTTAAGTGAAAAGCAAAGTTTTTTTTAGACTTCTAGGTTTAAAAGAGCTTTTTCTTTTTCATACTAAACTATATATTCCTTTAAATTGCTATAACCGCATTTCAAAAAGCCTATATTTACCTAAACTACCTATATAAACCTACACATTAAAAGGCTTAAATAAATGGATCTAGCTCGTAAAAAAATCTTTTGATAATAAAAAGACTGTATCAATCTGGGTACCCTTTAAAACGTAACTTTTTTAGGAAACGAAGGAGTTAACTCATGAGGTGATGACAATGGAAACTGTATTAATTGAACACTTTAAGAAAGCTAGACGTCTTTTTCGCATTCTACTTGTTCTTGCACTTTTATGTACTGTATGTATTGGGATTGCTTATATCAGTATATTTTTATATGCCAAAATCGCTGGTCCACCTACGCTAACTGTCCCGCAAACCGCTATTTTCTATTCCAGCAATGGCAAAGTATTAGACGAATTACACAACGGTCAAAAACGCTATTGGGTCCCTCTAGAAAGCGTATCTGACAATATTAAAGAAGCTACATTAGCAGTTGAAGACAAGCGGTTTTATGATCATAACGGCTTTGATATTAAACGTATTGGCGGGGCAATTGTTGCCGATATTAAAGCAATGAGTAAGGTACAAGGTGCTAGCACAATTACGCAGCAGTACGCACGAAATCTTTTTTTAGAACACGATAAAACATGGACAAGAAAATTCCAAGAAGCGCTTTATACCATTCGCCTGGAATTTAATTACGACAAGGATAAAATTTTTGAAGGTTATTTAAATACCATTTACTATGGACACGGCGCCTATGGAGTCGAGGCTGCTTCAAAAACGTATTTTAATAAAAAAGCAAAGGACTTAACGCTAAGTGAAGCTAGTATGCTAGCTGGGATTCCGAAAGGGCCTACTTACTATTCTCCTCTGCTTCATGAAGAAAATGCAAAAGAGCGTCAGCGCATCATCTTAAACTTACTTGTTGACCAAGGAAAAATTTCACAAAAAGAAGCGGATAAAGCATTTGTAACACCTTTGTTCTATGCAAAAAAAGCACAAGATGAAGCAAACGCAAAGAAACAAGATGCGTCTTACTTCATGAGTGCAGCTTTATCTCAGTTAACGAATGAATTGGGAATTACAGAAGCAATGATTCATTCAAATGGCTTACGCATTTACACAACGCTTGATATTGACGTGCAAAAGAAAGCAGAAGAAGCAATGAATACCGTTATGAATAAAGATTCTGATATTCAAACAGCATTTGTCGCAATGGATCCAAAAACAGGTGCAGTTAAAGCGCTCATTGGCGGTAGAGATTATAAGAAAAGCCCATTCAACAGAGCAACTCAAGCTGTGCGCCAGCCGGGCTCTACGATGAAGCCATTCTTATATTATGCTGCTTTAGCAGACGGCTTTACGGAATCTACCGCGATGCAAAGTGAAGAGACAACCTTCACGTTAGATGATGGGGTTTCAACATATAAACCCAGTAACTATAACAGCTACTATGCAAACAATCCCATTACACTAGCACAGGCTATTGCGCTGTCAGATAACATCTATGCTGTTAAAACACATTTATTTATCGGGGAGCACCGATTGGTCGAAACGGCTAAGTCATTAGGAGTTTCAACTCCACTGAAGCAGGTACCGTCCCTTGCTCTTGGAACATCACCTGTTCGCGTGATTGATATGGTCAATGCATATGGCATTTTTGCAAACGGTGGAAAAGAAATTTCACCAACATTCATTAAGCGCATTGAAACAGCTGGTGGAGACATGGTGTATGAAGCACCTCAAGAAAAGAAACAAATTGTTGACAAGCGGTTAGCATTTCTAACAACGCATTTGATGACAGGCATGTTCCAAAAAGAATTAAACGGCTATACAACAGTAACTGGAAAGCCAATTCTAAAATACTTGTCAAGAGATTATGCTGGTAAATCTGGTACTACGCCGACAGATAGCTGGATGATTGGCTACACCCCTCAGCTTGTATCAGGTGTTTGGGTAGGCTATGACCAAGGCAAACAGATTGAGCGTGTTGAAGAAAAAGCTTATGCAAAAAAAATGTGGGCATTGTTTATGGAAGATGCGCTTGAAGGAAAGAAGAAACAAGCATTCAAAGCACCGAAAGGGTTAGTCAGCGTAAATATTAACCCTGAAACGGGGGATATCGCAACAAAGTCCTGTTCGAAAAAATATAAAGCATACTATTTAACAGGTACCCAACCGACTACGTATTGTCGCGATAAAGGCGTTTCTGAAGAGAAAAACCAGGCGCCACAGAAGCAGAAAGAACAAGATGGATTCTTTCATCGCCTCCGCGATTGGTTTTAAAAAGGAGAGGCCCTCAGTCTAAGCTGAGGGCCTCTCCTTTTTATGATAAAGCTTCTTTTAGTTCATCACTAGAACGTTCCCATATTTCCTTATCATGAGCAGATAGAAAATCTTTTAAGATTGCTTTTGACTTATTATCCATTTCGTCTACCATAATGCGACGCTTCATAGATTTATCCATCTTATTTACATGCTCTGGAAGTGACTTATAACCGCGGCGAATTTCACGATCTACGGTCATTTCACATGCCGTTACGCCAGCATAATAAGGGCCTGCTGGATTGCGGTCAATGGTTACCCAGACAAGCCAATAGAGCTTGCCGTTAGGAACTTCGTCTTTGTTGGATAAAAACTTAATTCCCTTTTCAACCACGCTTCGAGCATGCATCGCACCGATATCAACAAAAGCTTCTTCGTCTGATGGGCATACAAAAACAGGTGAAATATTTTCTAAGCTTAGCGCACCAACCCCAAAGCCTCCATGTCCATCTGTTGAATCATTCTTAATAATATTAAATCCAATATTCTTCTTTTTTTTCGGTTGATCCATTGTTAAAAC
This sequence comes from Priestia sp. KCTC 13724, assembly GCF_056820425.1. Lineage (NCBI taxonomy): Bacteria > Bacillati > Bacillota > Bacilli > Caryophanales > Bacillaceae > Priestia > Priestia sp. KCTC 13724. Next base: position 7,686 of record NZ_JBXDLD010000164.1, read on the forward strand.
GCTCCTTACTTAAGTTAATAAAGGTCCCAGAAGTTGTTGAAATAGCTCAACAAAAAATGGGATTCCAATGTCATATATAGGGGCAATGATATAGCGATCGAGCGGTGTAATAATTAACACTAAAAATAACAAGATTCCCCACGACTCATACTGCGTCATTTTTGCTCGCACTGTGTTTGGAACAAGATCTTCTACGATACGGTAGCCATCGAGCGGCGGAAATGGCAGCAAATTAAATAAAAATAAAACAATATTAATGGTGATAAACATATTAAAAAACTTATATAGTGGATCTATATAACCAGCAAACTGCAAAATCAAAAACCAACCAAGAACCCCTAAAAATGCAAGGAATAAGTTACTAAGCGGCCCTGCAATTGAAACCAATACGCCAGCTAGACGGGGATTCTTAAAGAAAAAGCGATTAACTGGTACGGGCTTAGCCCATCCAAATCCCACTACCAGTAGGAGAATTGTTCCTAGTGGATCTAAATGTGAAAGAGGCGATAGTGTCAAACGCCCTTGTTTCTTTGCCGTCTCGTCTCCAAACTTGTATGCAACAAAAGCATGAGCAAATTCATGTAGCGTAAATGCGATAATTAGCGTAATAGCAACGTACGGAATATATTCAAGCGGAAAAGCTAAAAATTGATTCACTCGCTCTCTCCTTTATAATCATTCTGAATTACAATAATACATCGAGTATACTATAATTTAATTATTTCATCATTAGATGAGGGTGTATTTTTCAATGTAAAAGGACTACACTGAAGAAGACACTGAAGAAAAGGAGTGAAATTAGTATGCCATATGTAACAGTAAAAATGCTTGAAGGTCGCACTGAAAATCAAAAAAGAGCCCTTATTGAAAAAGTAACGGCTGCTGTATCTGAAACAACAGGTGCCCCTTCTGAAAAGATTGCGGTTTTTATTGAAGAAATGTCAAAAAACCACTATGCAGTAAACGGTAAACGATTAAGCGACCAATAAACTACATATCGTTTATTCATTGAACAAAGCCCTCTGAACGGATGCAGAGGGCTTTGCTTTGTATTAGTGAACACGGTCAAACGTCACTGCTTTTAAATTTTCAATATATGCATATGCTTGTTCAATATCTTCTTCTGTATAGTTCTGTTTACTCTTTAACGTAAACACTTTTTCACTCACTTCTTCTTTCGATAACCCATCAAAGTATAAAATCGTTGAGACAAGCTCTAAAAATTTTGAAGACTGGTTGTTCATATCCGTCATGACTTCCTCTAGGTGGGGTAACTCTAGCTCATAATGGCTTAAGAATTCATTTCCAGCCTGAGTTAGCGCGTATCGGTACTGCATGTAGCCACCCTTATTTTCTTTCAATTCCTGCAAGAAGCCTAGATTACACAATTCTTCTACTCGAAGGGTAAGCTCTTCTGAATATGGACCAAAAAAATGGAAATTATAGCGTTCATAAAAAGGAAACTCTAGCTTTTTTCCAATAAAAATCATTTTTTGGAGCTTTTTTCTCCCTACAATTTCTCCTGCTGCTGAGAACACTTTAATAATCTTCGCGTGATCATTTAACACAGCCCTTTCAACTCCTATACTATTTAACTCTAATTACTTTTTAATAGCTGTAAAATTTGTTCTTTCACTTTTCTTTTTGACGATAGCTGGTCAATTAAATCTTGTGGAAAATAAAGTTTGTGATCCGTTCGTTTTTTCCCCGAAATCGATTCAACAATTTCAGACTGTCGCGATAGCTCCCTTACTTCATCATTTGGCATCAACAAATGGATTGGCAAGCGTTCTTCTTCTTCACCTGGACGATAAAAGTCGTACGGTAAGTCACTGGATGAATCAACAACTAAATAATAATCAGGGTCAATTCCAGCTTTTTTAAATAATGTTGTTAGCTCCATCCACATCTTCATTTGAAGGTTTGGATTGAACTCAATGTATTTAAATAGGTTACGGTTCATAAATCTGCGACATAAATCCGCTAAAATATTATCTTCTTCATCTTGCCAAGCCTGAAAATAAAACATGACAACAGACTCGTCCAGCCTTAAGTACTCTTCGAGCGATATTTCATCTTTAAAAATAGAGTAAAAATGAACAGGTGGCTGGCGAAACTCATAGGATTTTTGATGAAGTTCTTTCGCACGATGTAGAATTTTAGTTAAGATAACTTCTGCACTACGAGTTACAGGGTGAAAATAAATCTGCCAATACATTTGGTAGCGACTCATGATGTAATCCTCAACTGCATGCATACCGCTATGCTTAATGACAGCTTGATCTTCTTGTGGACGCATTACGCGCAGGATACGCTCCATATCGAAGTGTCCATAGCTTACCCCCGTATAATAGGCATCACGCTGTAAATAATCCATTCGATCGGCGTCGATTTGGCTTGAAATCAAGCTTACAACCAGCTTATTTTTATACGTTTTTGCAATAACTTCTGCTACTTTTTTCGGAAAATCTGCTCCAGCTTTTTTCAATACACGGTTTACTTCTGTATTCCCCAAAATAATCGCTTGAGTAAACTCTTCATGATCAAGGTGAAATACTTTTTCAAAAGAATGAGAGAATGGACCATGCCCTAAATCGTGTAGAAGCGCTGCGCATAAACAAAGAAGTCGTTCATCATCGTCCCATTCTGGACGATTTCGAAACACATCATCAATGATTCGGCGAACAATCTCATATACTCCTAGAGAGTGATTAAAACGACTATGTTCGGCACCGTGAAACGTTAAATAGGTTGTTCCAAGCTGGCGAATTCGACGTAAACGCTGAAATTCAGATGTACCGATCAGCTCCCAAATCAATCGGTCTCGTACGTGGATGTAGCGATGTACAGGGTCTTTAAATACTTTTTCTTCACTAAGTTTTTCATTTAGATATGCCATTTACATACCTCTCTATCTTGACGTTGTTAGTATGTCTTCTTCGACAAGGTGTTTAAAAATTCCTAGTCAGAATAAAAAATCACCTTTTGCTTAGAACAAAGGTGATTTTATTTTATTTGTTTAGTTTTTTCTCAATTTTTTCAATTAGCTCGTCCTCTGTTGGTGCAGCTACAGGGCGATTATTTACAAATGCAAATGATTTTTTACGTCCTGGACCACAGTACGATTGACAGCCCACTTTCACATCTGCACATGCATCTATTTTTTGAAGTCGAGGTAACAACGTCTTCACATTTGTTGCCTGACAATCATCACAAATTCTAAATTCATTTGCCATGCTGACACAATCCTTTCAAAAGTGCTTACACATATCTTTTTTTGCCTAAAGGGTATTTTACCGCTATTTGCATAGGAGTGCAAGTTTCGAAAAATGCCAAAATCTATCATACTTCTAGAAAAAATAGTATAACTATACGCTAATCTGTACATACTGAATACTACAAAACATGGTAGCTACCAATCATATAAAAATGAGGAGTGAAATACGTGAAAGATAGACAAGATGCGTGGACAGAAGAAAATGATTTACTTTTAGCAGAAACAGTTTTAAGACATGTAAGAGAAGGAAGCACTCAGTTAAACGCGTTTGAAGAAGTTGGAGATGAACTAAATCGTACGTCTGCGGCTTGCGGATTTCGCTGGAATGCCGTGGTAAGACATCAGTATGAAAAAGCGCTCCAGCTCGCGAAAAAACAGCGTAAGCAACGCATGCGTGCCCTCGGACAAGAACAAGGTAAGAAAAAGCTTTTATATACACCACCTACACCAAGTATAGAAAATGTTACAGAGGAAGTGTACGAGGCAATCCCAGTCTCTTCCCCTACTATAACAACTTCTAACAACGATTTATCGATTGACGTAGTCATCCGCTATTTAGAAACATTTAGAGGCCAAACTGGAAACATGCAAGCAATTCAACATGAGAATTCTCGTTTACGTAAGGAAAATGATGACCTACATCGTAAAATCCAAGAGCTTGAAAAACAAGTAACTCAACTTGAAGCAAATGCTACTACTATTCAAGAAGACTATGAAACATTGATGCAAATCATGAACCGTGCTCGCAAACTGGTGTTATTTGATGAAGAGGATCGCTCAGCGACTTCATTTAAAATGGATCGCAACGGGAATTTAGAAAAATTAGCTGAATAATACCAATCCAAAGGCGGCATTCCTATGCCACCTTTTTTCATGGGTTATAACCTGAGGCATACCAAACCCTAACGTTTAAATGTGCTATAATATGTTCGTTTACTTCATAAAGGAGTTATGGAACATGTCTATATATAAACCAAATCTTTTACTACAGCCAAAATGGCGCATCATTGATCAATCAAGCTTAGGTCCGGGCTTTGATGCAAAGCAATCTTTCGCGATAGATGATACGCTTTGCACAAGTGTTGGAAGAAACGCGTCTCCAGCTACGGTTCGCTCTTGGGTGCATCACGATACGATTGTTCTTGGTATCCAAGACACAAAGCTACCGCATTTAGCCGAGGGCATTCACTATTTGCAAGAACAAGGCTATAAACCAATTGTTCGTAACTCTGGAGGGCTAGCCGTCGTACTTGATGAAGGCGTACTGAACATTTCACTTATCTTTCCGGATGCAGAAAAAGGCATTGATATCGACCGAGGATATGATGCGATGTTTGATTTAATTAAAGCGATGTTTGCTTCTCACACAACTGATATTGAAGCAAAAGAAATTGTCGGTTCGTACTGTCCTGGAAGCTACGACTTGAGCATCGATGGTCAAAAATTTGCAGGTATCTCACAGCGTCGTGTACGAGGTGGAGTAGCTGTACAGATTTATCTCTGCGTATCAGGTGATGGAGCAAAAAGAGCCAGTGTTATTAAAGAATTTTACAAAAGAGGCCTACAAGAAGCTGAGACAAAGTTTACATACCCAACGATTGTTCCAGAGACAATGGCTTCTCTTTCACAGCTGTTAAACGTTGAATTAACCGTAAGCGATCTAATGATGCTAACGCTCCAAACATTACAATCCACCGGAGCTTCGTTAGAAATGATTCCCCTACAAGCAGCGGAACTTGAATTGTTTGATACACAGCTACAGCGAATGTATGACCGAAATGAAAAAGCACTAGGTTCTGTTCTAAAAGCATAAAAAAACGCCGTTTAACGGCGTTTTTTTATGCTTTTACAGTGCTTGAGCAGCTGTAATTAAAGCTAATTTGTATACATCCTCTTCGTTACAACCACGTGAAAGGTCGTTAACCGGCTTGTTTAAACCTTGAAGAATAGGACCAACCGCTTCAAAATTACCTAAGCGTTGAGCGATTTTGTATCCAATATTACCAGCTTCAAGACTTGGGAATACAAATACGTTTGCATCACCTTTTATATCTGAACCCGGTGCTTTCTTTTCAGCAACAGATGGTACAAATGCTGCATCAAACTGGAATTCACCGTCTAAAGTTAGGCTTGGCGCCATCTCTTTTGCAATTTTAACAGCTTCCGCTACTTTTTCAGTTTCCGGTGATTTAGCTGATCCTTTTGTTGAGAAGCTAAGCATTGCAACACGTGGATCTACATCAAACATGTTAGCTGTGCGTGCACTTTCAATTGCAATTTCAGCTAAGTCTTGGCTGTTTGGCGAAATGTTAATTGCACAGTCAGCAAATACGTACTTCTCGTCACCACGAACCATGATGAATACTCCTGATGTTTTTGTTACGCCTTCTCTTGTTTTAATAATTTGTAGCGCTGGACGCACTGTATCAGCTGTTGAATGTGCAGCTCCGCTTACAAGGCCATCTGCTTTACCCATATGAACAAGCATTGTGCCGAAGTAATTTTCGTCTAATAAAATTTTACGCGCCGCTTCTTCAGTCGCTTTTCCTTTACGACGTTCTACAAATGAAGCTACCATTTCATCAAATCCATCGTAGTTATGAGGATCAAAGATTTGCACTCCATCTAAAATTAAGTTCAAGCTTTTTGCTTTAGCTTGTACTTCTTCTTCGTTTCCAACAACGATTGGCGTTACGACTTTATCTGCAGCCAAACGAGCTACCGCTCCAAGAACACGCTCATCTAAACCTTCTGGGAATACGATTGATACATTGCTTGCAGATACCTTTTCTTTTAAACCAGTAAATAAATTGCTCAAACTAAGTCCTCCTCAATATGTTAAAAAACAGTTTCCACGTAATAGGATACTCCACTTCGAAAAAAAATCAAAGGCATGTCCTTTAACAATTTGATAACCATAAAAAGTCTTTAAATTCCTAAAATTCAATTAAATATACTTTCAACTTCCCTTTTATCATAGCGTAAATTGTGCTTTTTTAATCACAATTCATGAGTTTTTCAATCCAATCATTCGGATAAACTATGATATAGTAAAACTAGAAGTCATTATACTGTAATTTAGGAGTGAAAGAATATGGCAGAAGCAGCTCAAACACTAGATGGATGGTATGCTCTTCATGATTTTCGAACAATTAATTGGACAGCATGGAAACAGTTATCAAATAAAGAACGCGAAACAGCTATCCATGAATTTTTAGCTTTAACAGAAAAATGGACAAGTACGGAAAATGCAGCTGAAGGAAGTCATGCACTATATAGTATTGTCGGTCAAAAAGCAGATTTTATGATCATGCTTGTACGTCCAACAATGGAAGAATTAAATGAAATTGAAAATGAATTTAATAAAACAAAGCTAGCAGAATTTACCGTGCCAGCTTACTCGTATGTATCCGTTGTTGAGCTAAGTAACTACTTACCAGCAGGTGAAGATCCATATGAAAATCCACATATCCGTGCACGCTTATACCCGACTCTTCCAAAATCGAAGTATGTTTGCTTCTATCCAATGGATAAGCGCCGTCAAGGTAACGACAACTGGTACATGTTACCGATGGAAGAGCGTCGTAGCTTAATGCGTAGTCACGGCATGATTGGTCGTCAATATGCAGGTAAAGTAAAACAAATCATTACGGGCTCTGTTGGCTTTGATGACTACGAATGGGGCGTTACGCTATTCGCTGATGACGTATTACAATTTAAAAAACTCGTATATGAAATGAGATTTGATGAGGTAAGTGCACGCTACGGAGAATTTGGTAGCTTCTTTGTTGGTAACTTACTTGAAATTGATCGATTCAGTCATTTCCTTTCAGTCTAAACCTTTTTGCTTCCCCTCTCATTAGGGGAAGCATTTTTTGTGCTTTTTTATGGTCATATTCTCTTCTTTTATTCATATACATACAATAGCGTCACAGGTAAGTGAGGTGAGGAAATGGCGGTTGTCGCGCACACCGAAGAAGATGTTAAGCTTCTAGCCAGACTTCTTCGAGCTGAAGCTTAAGGTGAAGGAAAACAAGGAATGCTCCTTGTAGGTAATGTGGGTGTTAACCGAGCAAGAGCCTCTTGTTTAGACTTTAAAAATATTCGAACTATTAGACAGATGGTCTTCCAAAGCCCTGGAGGCTTTGAAGCCAAGCAGAAAGGATATTTTTATCAGCGTGCACGGCAAGCAGAAATTGATTTAGCTCGCCGTGCATTAAGAGGAGAAAGATTTTCACCAGCCAGCTACGAATTCTCTATGTTTTTTAAACCAGGCGGCAGCTGTCCCGCTACATGGTATAACCAACCAAATACCGGAAGATTCAAGTCTCATTGCTTTTTTGCACCAACTCGAGCAGATTGTCCGAGCGTTTACTAAATACATGTAGAATTAAAGGAGGGTACTATGAAAAAGCCAAAAGGTAATCAAAATCAGACCCAGCCTTATATGCAAAACCCATATATGAGCTATAACTATCCTTACTATACGCCTTATCAACAGCCACAAGGAGTTGGTGGAGGTCAGCAACAAAGTCCATCGGGACAAATGCCTCCTCAAATTCCTTCCGGAGGATCAGGGGCGCCTCAAGCCCCTGGTCAGCTACCACTAGAAGAGTCATATATTGAAAACATTTTGCGTCTAAACCGCGGAAAAGTTGCAACGGTTTATATGACATTTGAAAATAATAACCAATGGAACTCTAAAGTCTTTAAAGGTATTATTGAAGCTGCTGGGCGTGACCACTTGATCTTAAGTGATCCCCAAACAGGGAAACGCTACTTACTATTAATGGTTTACTTAGATTATATTACGTTCGATGAGGAAATTCAGTATGACTATCCATTTAACAGTAGCGGACCTCCATTAAGCAACTATTCACCTCGATAATAGATAAAAGGCCCCTAGCTGAACGCTAGGGGCCTTTTTTTCACCACTTTAAGGCTGCAATAACAATCAATATCCACGCTGTGATGAAAGCCACTCCACCCAGAGGCGTTATGGCACCTAGCACCTTAATTCCGGATATACTTAAAACATATAAGCTACCTGAAAATAATATAATACCAGCCATCATAAGCCAACCTGACGTTGACAACAATGATGACTGAGGAGCTTTTGCAAGTAAAAGAGCGACTACGAATAAACCAATAGCATGAAACATATGATACTGGACGCCTGTTTTCCATACCTCTAAATATTTCTCCGATATCTTACCTTCTAAACCGTGAGCGCCGAATGCACCTAACGCAACAGCTAAAGCTGCATTAATAGCACCTAAAATAACAAAGATTTTCATGTCTCTACCCCTTTTTTAAAAATCAAATAAGCTATCCCCGTTAGCATCGTCTGAAGCAAGCTTTTTCCCTTCAAAATTTTGCGTAGATGATTGAATAATTTGTTGTTGCATCGAAGGCTGAGCTTGAATTTGTGAAGGCATAACAACGCTTGATGGAGCCGTTGGTTGTACTGAAGAAGAATTTCCATCCGTTAATGCCAGTTCACATAATGTTTTAATTGCAATTAATTGATCTCTCACGCGAGCAGAATGATGCGCTTCTTGTTTCGCTTTTGCTAGCTCTGCGCTCATTTTATCTAATAGCTGTTCTAACTTTATTTCCATTATTTCACCTCTTTTACTTTGCCCATTGCGAATCTAATCTGTTTATAGTTTATCAAAAATTCACAGGCTGAGCGATGATTCAATTGTAGTTCGATAAATGTTCATGATTTGATGTTATCAATTTGCCAATCAATTGGCGTACACTCATGCTTTTGTAAAAAATCATTCGTTAAGCGAAAATGATTATTGCCAAAAAATCCACGGTTAGCAGAGAATGGACTTGGATGAGGACTCTCTAAAATTAAATGGTGATTTCCCGTAATTAAGCTTTTCTTGGCTTGCGCATGCTTACCCCAAAGTAAGAACACCACAGGTTCCTCTTTTTGTGCAACCAGTTCAATAATGCGATCTGTGAAAATCTCCCACCCTTTTCCTTTATGGGAATTCGGTTCGCTGCGTCGAACCGTTAATACCGTGTTTAAAAGCAACACTCCCTGCTTAGCCCATTTAATCAAATATCCATTATTGGGAATTTCACAACCAAGCTCTTGATGTAATTCTTTATAAATATTGACAAGTGAAGGCGGCGTTTTCACTCCGGGCTGAACTGAAAAGCTTAAACCGTGAGCTTGACCAGGTCCGTGATAAGGGTCTTGACCCAATAATAAAACCTTAACATCCTTGTAAGGGGTATAATGTAGAGCGTTAAAAATATCATAACGTTCAGGATATACAGTTTCACTATTATATTCATTTACAAGGAATTGACGAAGTTGGATATAATATTCCTTTTCGAATTCTGCCTTTAATAACTCATTCCAATCATTTTTAAAAATAGACATCCCATTCATTCCCTTCATATTTAATCATTGTGTAACCATTCACTCTTTTGTTATTGTACCTAAACTCTACACTTTCAGTGAAGAGCACATTATAATCACCATATCTCTCCAGTTGAAGTCATGTTCAAGTCGCTTTTGTATACACTATAAGGAGTGCATCTTTTCATATAAGGAGGGGTTTATATGATAATTGCTAGTCCCCGCCAAGTAGATGTCACATATGGATTAGGAATTACACCTACCGAACCGATGATTCCTCGAAAATATACCATTTTCCCATCTCATCAATCGTCAATACCATCCATTTACGTCGGTTTAGAATTTGCCTACGATCATATCAGCAAAAGTCGTAATGAATGCTTGGCGTCTTTTTTATTTAATAAAGGCTTCTATTCACTTTCACTTTATTTTTATATTGACCATACTATTTCAGAAGATGCAGCACTAGAGCGTTATATTCACTTCTTAGAAATTTTGCCTGTCTATTTAAATACCCTATATCATTCTGAAAAATTATTCTTTCAAAAGCACCCGTTGCTAGAACATTGTCCAATTTTTTTATATACGGACTCTTCGCATTCTTTTTTAGATGGTAAAAAATCATTAGGTGCATTATATCAATACAGATAGCGCTTTCAAAACTTAGCTACCGCCATTCAATTGGCGTAGCTTTTTTTCATTTACCAAACAAAATACTTTTAAACTCATTCAAAACATGGAATAATAACTACAAATCATATAGATTTGCTTTACCATTTATAAATCGTTACAATTTTATATTAGATATATTAGCGTACACTAAACGTAATTTTGATAAAGAGAGGGTCTAGAAGCAATGACAAATGAACAACCAAAATCAATTATTGTAATTTTTGGAGCTACAGGTGATTTAGCAAAACGCAAACTATTTCCATCTATTTTCCGCTTATACAGAGAAAATAAATTATCCGAAGATTTTGCAGTTGTTGGAGTAGCCAGAAGACCATGGACAAACGAAGAGTTGCGTGAAAATGTTAAAAAGTCTGTAGGTAATCTGCAAACAGAAGACACTGATATTGATAAGTTTGCTTCACACTTCTACTACCAGCCATTTGACGTTACAAACGTAGAATCTTATCAAGAGTTAAAAACATTAACAGAAGAGCTTGATACACAATATAACGTTCCTGGAAATCGTATTTTCTATTTAGCAATGGCCCCAGAATTCTTTGGAACAATTGCGTCTAATTTAAAAAATGAAGGCTTAACAGCTACTGAAGGCTGGAGTCGTCTAGTAATTGAAAAGCCATTTGGTCACGATTATCAATCTGCTAAAGAGCTTAACGAACAAATTCGTCACGCTTTCTCTGAAGATCAAATTTATCGTATTGACCACTACCTTGGAAAAGAAATGGTTCAAAACATCGAAGTCATTCGCTTTGCAAATGCTTTATTTGAGCCACTTTGGAACAACCAATATATTTCAAATATCCAAATTACATCAAGTGAAACGCTTGGTGTAGAAGATCGTGGACGCTATTACGAATCTTCAGGTGCACTACGTGACATGGTTCAAAACCATATCTTACAAATGGTTGCTTTATTAGCTATGGAGCCACCAATTAAACTAACACCAGAAGAAATTCGTAGCGAAAAGGTAAAAGTATTACGCGCACTTCGTTCAATGTCAATAGATGAGGTAGATCAATACTTTGTACGCGGCCAATATGGAAAAGGTATCGTGGAAGAAAACGAAGTAATTGGCTACCGTGAAGAAAATTCTGTAGATGAAGAATCTAATACTGCAACATTCGTTTCAGGTAAACTGATGATTGACAACTTTAGATGGGCTGGTGTGCCAATTTATATTCGTACAGGTAAACGCATGAAAGAAAAAGCAACAACGATTGTTGTTCAATTTAAAGATTTACCAATGAACTTATATTTCAATCGTGGTAAAGATATTCACCCTAACCTGCTTGTAATTCATATTCAACCAGAAGAAGGAATTACTCTTCACCTAAATGCGCGTAAAACACCAGGAGCAACGGCTTCTACACCAATTAACCTTAACTACTGCAACAACTGCGGAGATAAGATGAATACGCCAGAAGCTTATGAACGCCTAATTTACGATTGCATGCTTGGGGATGCAACAAACTTTACACATTGGGATGAAGTTGCTCTATCATGGAAGTTTGTTGATACTATTTCAGAAGCTTGGGAACAAAATAAAGCAAAAGACTTCCCGAACTATGAATCAGGTTCAATGGGACCAAAAGCATCAGATGCTCTTCTTGCTGAAGAAGGCTTCCAATGGTGGCCTGTTGGGGAAAGTAACTTCTCAAACGATAAATAATATAAATAAAAACGCAGCGAATTTCGCTGCGTTTTTATTTATATTATTTTAACCACTCAGTGTGGAATACGCCTTCTTTATCAATACGTTGGTACGTATGAGCTCCAAAGTAGTCGCGTTGCGCTTGTAAAAGGTTTGCTGGCAGTGTTTCTGTACGGTAGCTGTCATAGTAAGCTAACGCGCTTGAGAAACTTGGCACTGGAATACCTTGTTTAACCGCGATTGAAATAACTTCACGAAGCGCAGATTGATATCCTTCTACGATGTCTTTGAAGTATGGGTCTAACAATAGGTTTGTTAAGTCTGCATCACGATCGTATGCTTCTTTAATTTTTTGTAGGAATTGTGCACGAATGATACAACCACCGCGGAAGATCATCGCAATATCCCCATATTGTAAATTCCAATCATACTCTTCAGACGCAGCTTTCATTTGAGCGAATCCTTGTGCGTATGAACAAATTTTGGTCATATATAGCGCTTTTCGAATTGCTTCGATTAGTTCTGTTTTATCGCCTTCGTAAGAAGTTGCTTCTGGACCACTTAATACTTTACTTGCTTTTACACGCTCTTCTTTCATTGCTGAAATAAAACGAGCAAATACAGATTCTGTGATGATTGGTAGAGGCACACCTAAGTCTAATGAGCTTTGGCTTGTCCATTTACCAGTACCTTTTTGTCCTGCTGTATCTAAGATCACATCAACAAGCGGCTTGCCTGTTTCGTCGTCTTTTTTTGTAAAGATATCAGCTGTAATTTCGATAAGATAGCTATCTAGCTCTCCTTTATTCCACTCAGCAAATACCTCATGTAATTCATCTGCTTCTAAACCTAAAACGTTTTTCATAATGAAATACGCTTCAGAAATCAGTTGCATATCACCATATTCAATTCCGTTATGAACCATTTTTACATAGTGACCCGCACCATTTGGTCCGATGTATGTGCAGCAGTCATCTCCGTTTACTTTAGCAGAGATAGACTTTAAGATTGGCTCTACTAACTCGTAAGCTTCTTTTTGACCACCAGGCATGATTGAAGGACCTTTTAGCGCACCTTCTTCTCCACCTGAAACGCCTGTACCAACAAAGTTAATACCAAGCTCTTCTAATTCTTTATTTCGACGAATTGTATCTTGGAAGAATGTGTTACCACCGTCAATTAAAATATCACCTTTTTCAAGGTATGGTTTTAATGAATCAATTGTTGCATCTGTTGCTGCACCAGCTTTAACCATTAATAAGATTTTACGTGGTTTTTCAAGAGAATTAACAAACTCTTCGACACTGTATGTACCAACAAAGTTTTTACCTTCTGCCTCGGATTTTAAAAACTCTTCTGTTTTTTCCGGTGAGCGGTTGTAAACAGATACTGAATAGCCTCTGCTTTCAATGTTTAGCGCAAGGTTTTTCCCCATAACCGCTAAGCCAATAACACCAATTTGCTGCTTTGTCATGTTCTCTCTTCCCTTCGTTTTTTAATATGAATTAGTCACTTTAATCTTAACTGAACCACATAAAAACATTCAAGCTAGAATGCAGTAACCTTCATATCATCTATTATACATATTTGTATAGTACCATGGTTGTATTTTTAAAAAAAACGAAGAGTTTGGGACATAACAAAATGATTGCTTCTAAAAGACGAACACTAGCTGTTCCCATCTCTTTAGTTTGTCTCAACACGTTCGTTCCATTGCGCTACGGCCACTCGCTTTCCGCGGGGAGGAACCTGAGCTTCCTCGCTGCGCTGCGGGATCTCAGTTTTCCCTCTCTTTCCCGCAGGAGTCGAGTGTCCTACGCTCCATTCCACCCTGTTTCCAACATTGTTTTCACAATCAGCAAAAAACCTGAACGATTAAAAGTGAGAAACTCTCAATCGTTCAGGTATAGTAAGGACTGAACTACTTATGTCTCAGTCTCTTTTAATATTAGCTTGCTTTTTTCATTGTTGCTACTTTATAATGATTTTCAAAATAATCGTTTGTTTCATGAACAACAACCTTATATAACAACACAAGAGCAATTAAGTTTGGAATCATCATCAGCGCATTTGCCATATCTGCAAACGCCCAAACAACCGTTAAGTTTGCTACTGCTCCAAGGCCACAAGCCGCTACATAAATTGTACGATAAAGACCTGTTGCTTTCGTACCAAATAAATATTCAAAACATTTTTCTCCGTATACATACCAACCTACAATTGTTGAGAATCCGAAAAAAATAACAGAAAATGCAACAATATATTCACCAATTTGACCTAAGGACGACGCAAAGGCTGCTGAAGTTAAAGCTCCGCCATCTAAGTTGGCATTATGCGCCACACCAGAGATAGCACCTCCTGTTGGATCCCAGAAGCCTGTAATAATTAGTACTAACCCCGTCATCGTACAAACGATGATGGTGACAATGAATGTACCCGTCATCGCTACAAGGGCTTGTTTAACCGGATGATCCGACCGAGCATTTCCTGCAATTAAAGCTGCTGTTCCTAAACCGGCTTCATTTGAGAAGATTCCACGTGATACCCCACTACGAATTGCTTCAGAAACCGCGATACCAACAAATCCACTTGTTGCAGCTACTGGTGAAAATGCATATTCGAAAATCAATGCAAATGATGGAATAATTTTATCAACGTTTAAGAAAATAATTAATAATGACCCTGCAATGTATAGTAAAGCCATCATCGGTACAAAAAACCCTGCTACGGTACTAATGCGTTGAATACCACCAAAGATGATCAGAGTTGTTAAAACCGCTAATACGATTCCCGTCACAATTCCACTAATACCAAAGCTTTCATCTACAACGCTTGCAATGGTATTAGACTGAACGCTGTTTCCAATACCTAATGCTGCAAAGGCTCCAAAAAGAGCAAATGCGATAGCCAAAATTTTAAATTTCGGTCCCAGCCCTTTTTCCACATAGTACATCGGACCGCCTGAGTACTCACCTTTATCATTTTTCACACGGAATTTCATTGCTAATAATGCTTCAGCGTACTTTGTAGCCATACCCAGTAAACCTACAATCCACATCCAGAAGATTGCCCCTGGGCCACCTAACGTGATAGCCGTGGCTACACCAGCGATATTACCGTTACCAATTGTTGCAGCCAAAGCTGTCATCAAGGCTTTAAAATTACTTACATCACCTTCAGCTTTTGCATCTTCTTCTTTTTCTTTTGTAAATCCTAATTTGAACGCATACATCAACTTACGGAACTGTAAACCCCTTAATGCAAAGGTTAAAAATAAGCCTGTCCCAAATAAAAGAATTAAGCTCGGTGTTCCCCAAAGAATTCCATTGATTTTCCCTAAAATATCTAGAATGTCCATTGATGCTTCCTCCCCATCTGTTAGCGCTTACATTCTAAATAAGCTCTAATAAATGATTCCCTGATATAATTTTAACATTTTCTCAGACAAGTTTTTTTGTTAAAATCATTAAAAAGGATAGTTTGTTTTTGTCTATTTTCACAAAATGTTTTTAATCAATAGTCAAAAGATTATCAAAAGATTTATGATAAATCAATATGTAATTATTTTTATTAAAGAGGGATTTAATATGAACAAACCGATTCGAGATCCATTTAAGGAAAACTTTGACACACTTGAAGAGTTTGCAGACCGTATTAGTGAAGTTTTACAATGCCCAATTACTATTGAAGATTCGAACCACCGTCTTTTGGCATATAGTACGCATGACGAGCGGACAGATCAGGCGCGTATCGCAACGATTATCGGTCGACGCGTACCCGAGAAAGTAATTAATAACTTGTGGAAAGAAGGTATTATTCCTCAATTATTAAAAACGGATGACCCTATTCGCGTTGAAAATATCAATGAAATTGGACTAGGGAATCGTGTAGCTATTTCAATTTGGAAAAACGACGAAGTATTAGGTTTTATTTGGGCTGTAGAAGTCGATAAAACCTTAAATGAAGAAGAGTTACTTCTATTAAAAAAAGCTGCTACCGTACTTTGCAATAAATTACTTCAACTTCAAATTCGTAAATATAAGCGCGAAGAACGTTCACAAGAGTTTTTTTGGAAGCTGCTCACAGGACATATGGAGTCAAAAGAGGATATCACGCAAGCTTTTTATGATGCGCAAATTACTCCACCCACGTCTTTTTCAATTGCAGTATTTCGATTTCAGGAAGATATTATGCCAGAAGCTGAACGCCAAATTTCTTATTTACTAAAAACCATGCATCGTTTGAAAATTATTCTATATACAATTGATTGCAATGATCTTATTCTGTTCCTTTCTTTGGATTCAATTTTAACTCCATTAAAAGATCAGCATGATTTTGTAACATTCTTTAAAGATACAATGAAAGAAAGGTTCTCAATTGAGCAAATTGAAGCTAGCTTTAGCAGCGTGTATTCTTCTTATGACCATATCGCCAAAAGTTACAATGAAGCACTAAACGTATTGAACATTAAGAGAAAGTTCCCGAAAGAAACGGCCCACATCGCAGGCTATCAAGAATTAGGGATCTATCAATTTTTAGATGTACTGCTAGAGAAAAGAACGCAAGATCACTTTGAAAATTACTCATTAGCTAAATTAAACGAGTATGATTTGCGCCACAATAGCACCTTAGTGGAAACACTCGAAGTATTTTTAGATTCAGACAACAACATTAACGATGCTGCTAAAGTTTTAAACGTTCACATTAATACTTTAAGTTACCGTTTAAAGCGTATTTCAGAGATTGGCGATATTAACTTAAAAGATACAAACCAAAAAATTACGCTTTATTTGGATATTAAATTACAAAAATATAAAAATAACCCATCAAATTAAGTAAAAGAGCCATTCTGCATATAGGATGGCTCTTTGCTTATTGATAGACCAAAAGACCCAACCTATGTCAGAACAACTAACAAATAATCAGAAAAATCAAAATAGTAAACGCTTCCGTTTGTGTGTTTTCACAAAATAATACGATTGATTTCTTTTTTCCTGACAAAGAAAAAGAAAGAAGTTTTTTATATACTGTAGCTAGAAATAAGATTTCGTCTATTTTAAGGGAGGAAACATATTATGATTATTGGTGTACCAAAAGAGATTAAAAACAACGAAAACCGTGTAGCGATTACGCCTGCAGGAGTAGCATCATTTGTTGGTACAGGTCATCGTGTCTTAGTAGAAGCAGAAGCAGGAATCGGAAGTGGATTTACGAATGAAGACTACATGAAAGCTGGAGCAGAAATTGTTGAATTAGCTGCTGACGTTTGGGCTCAAGCTGAAATGGTCATGAAAGTAAAAGAGCCTCTACCTAGCGAATATGATTATTTCCGCCCAGGTTTAATTTTATTTACTTATTTACACTTAGCTGCAGAACCTGCTTTAGCACAAGCGCTTAAAGATAAAGGTGTCACGGCTATCGCATATGAAACAGTTGCAGTAAACAGAACGTTGCCATTATTAACACCAATGAGTGAAGTAGCGGGACGCATGGCTTCTCAAATCGGTGCTCAATTCTTACAAAAATCAAACGGCGGTAAAGGAATTCTATTAGCTGGCGTACCTGGAGTAAGCCGCGGAAAAGTAACAATTATTGGTGGCGGTGTTGTTGGAACAAATGCTGCTAAGTTAGCAATCGGACTTGGTGCAGATGTAACAATTATTGACCTAAGCCCTGAACGCCTTCGTCAATTAGACGACATTTTCGGAAACCAAATCAATACGCTGGTTTCAAACCCTTATAACATCGCTGATGCTGTTGCTCAAGCAGACTTATTGATTGGCGCTGTGTTAATCCCAGGTGCAAAAGCACCTAAGCTTGTAACAGAAGAAATGGTACAATCAATGAAACCAGGATCTGTTATTGTTGACGTAGCAATTGACCAAGGTGGTATTGTTGAAACAGTTGATCATATCACTACTCACGATCAACCAACGTACGAAAAGCACGGTGTAGTTCACTATGCTGTTGCAAATATGCCAGGTGCAGTACCTCGTACATCTACAATTGCTCTTACAAACGTAACTGTACCATACGCTTTACAAATTGCGTCTAAAGGTGCTTATAAAGCAATTCAAGAAAATCCAGCACTTAAATTAGGTGTAAACGTAGCAAATGGCGCAATTACGTATGAAGCAGTTGCACGCGACCTAGGCTATGATTATGTACCGGTTGAAGTTGCTTTAAACAAAGAATTAACTTCTATTTAATAAATCAAGAGACTGAGACATAAGTAGTTCAGCCTCTACTATACCTGAACGATTGAGAGCTCATAACTTTTAATCGTTCAGGTTTTTTGTTGACTGTGAAAACAATGTTGGAAACGGGGTGGAATGGAGCGTAGGACACTCGACTCCTGCGGGAAAGAGAGGGAAAACGGAGATTCCGCAGCGCAGCGAGGAAACTCAGGTTCCTCCCCGCGGAAAGCGAGTGACCGTAGCGCAATGGAATGAACGTGTTGAGACAAACTAAAGAGATGGGAACAGCTAGTGTTCGTCTTTTAGAAGCAATCATTTTGTTATGTCCCAAACTCTTGTTGTTTATAACAAATTATTCAAAGAAAACATCCATCATCTCTCACCCTCCTATTCCTCCCTTTTGAATTATATATTAGTAAAATATTATTACCTCTCATTGAATAGTTATTGTTAATTCTAAAAAGTTTAATTTTGTAAATTGAATCTCTACTATAAAAGCGCTAGAATAGAAGAAAATAAATAGCTTAGATTGAAGGGAGATTCTCCATGAGTATGAATAAAGTACTAACAATTGCTGGCTCAGATACTAGTGGTGGTGCAGGTATTCAAGCCGATTTAAAAACATTTCAAGAGTTAGGTGTTTATGGCATGACCGCTCTTACTACAATTGTTACAATGGATCCAGAAAACGGCTGGTCACACAATGTTTTTCCACAAGAAACATCAACTGTTGCCAAACAGTTAGACACCATTGTAAAAGGCGTAGGTGTGCAGGCTCTTAAAATAGGCATGCTGGGCTCAGTTGAAATTATTGAGCTAGCAGCAAAAGTAATTGATGAGCACGCTCTTAAAAATGTAGTAATTGATCCTGTTATGGTGTGTAAAGGGGAAGATGAAGTATTACACCCAGAAACAGCAGTTAGTCTACGCGATGTATTAGTGCCAAGAGCAACGGTTGTTACTCCAAACTTGTTTGAAGCAGGACAATTAAGCGGCCTTGGAGCTATTAAAACAATTGATGAAATGAAAGAAGCTGCGAAAAAAATCCATGATCTAGGTGCACAGTTTGTATTAGTTAAAGGCGGAAGTAAACTAAATCACGATAAGGCTGTAGACGTTCTATATGACGGCCAAACATTTGAACTGTTAGAATCTGAACTAATCCAAACGACTTTCACTCATGGGGCTGGCTGCACATACTCTGCAGCGATTACAGCACAATTAGCCAAAGGTAATGATGTAAAATCAGCTATTTATACAGCTAAAGAGTTTATTACTGAAGCAATTCGCCATTCTTTCCCATTAAACCAATACGTAGGTCCAACAAACCACGGTGCTTATCGTCGTAAAAATGTGTTAATAACAAATTAAAAGCACGCTTGCGCGTGCTTTTTATACTGGCTTAAAGATACTCTCAATAGCTTCCGCTACACCATGTTCATCATTCGTTTTTGTTACGACATGAGCATGACGCTTTATTTCATCCGGTGCATTGCCCATTGCAACGGCTCTTCCTGCTTTATGAAACATCGAAAGGTCATTATAATTATCACCAATTGCCATTGTTTCTTGTAAGGAGATACCTCGGCTTTTGACGAACTTTTCTAATGCAATTCCTTTTTGAGCTTCTTCACTATTCACTTCAATATTTTCTTTACCTGAAGAGCTTACAGCAATTCCATGAAAAGATTTTAACTCTTCACGCGCACGATTTAGCTTCTCATCATCGAATGAGAAAGCCAACATTTTATAAATCAATATATTTGAATCCTGAAAGAGTGGCTCATACTCTTCAATTAACTTTACTTTTCCTTCTTCAAATCGCTTTTTAGCTGCTTTTAATAACTCATCGTATTGATTTTTTAAGCTAGCACTTATATAAATATCCATTACAACAGAAAGTGCTTTATCATAGTCATTTGAGTATGTTCCATCACTTGTATACACCTCAAAGTACAGCTCATGCTTATTAAAAACCTCTTCAACAGCTTTAATTTTATCCAGAGACATTCCAAACGCTTCTAACTTCTCACCTTTTTTATTTCTTACCTCTGCTCCATTTATACAAATAAGAAACGTCTCAATGCCAGCTTCTTTTAGTAAAAAAGCAGCTTCTTCATAAGAGCGTCCAGTCGCCACAATAACTTCTACACCTTCACGCTGTGCAGCTTTAATTGCTTTGCTGTTCTCTACACTAATTTTTTGTTCGCTATTTACTAATGTTCCATCCATGTCAGTTGCAACGCATTTAATCATTCTGAGTCCCCCTGCTGTTTTTTATTTTTAGGTTAACATGTTTTATTACGTAGTCTTTGACTTCTATGTAAACAATATAATAAGTATTTGTATAGACGACGTTACATTCAGCCAATTAACGGTTTACAAACTTCTTGTTCACGCTCTTAAACGTTAGTTCATGAGTAGAAGCTACTTGCCAATCCGCTTGTTCCATTCCTTCATGTAATCCTACTCCTATGGAAAACATATCCGTTTGTTTAATCGCGGTTAAGCCTGCAATTCCATCCTCAATCGCAACACAGTTTTTAGGGTGGGTACCTATCTCTTTTGCTGCTGTTAAAAAAATTTCTGGATCTGGCTTCCCATGCGTTACGTCTCTACTGGTTACAACCTTATCAAAATAAGACTGCAAACCGATTTTTTCTAATACATGCATCGCGTTTGAACTAGAAGAAGCGATTGCAAGCTTGGTCTCAGCTGCTTTTGCTTCTTTTATCAACTGAAAAATGCCTGGTAAGATGGCCTTTTCATCTAACGTTTCAATTAACACTTGATAATGACGGTTTTTCTTTTCCGCTAATGCATGCATCTCTTCTTCAGAATAAAATTTGTCACTTTGTCTTACAATTTGCTTAACTGTCTCATAGCGGCTAATTCCCTGGATTTGTTGATTCCAATCGTGTGTAAAATGAACACCTGTTTCATCAGCAATCATTTTATTTGCTTGGTAGTATATATTGTATCAACAATTACACCATCTAAGTCAAAAATAAGCGCTTCAAACTGTGCCTGCATATGAAATCTCTCCTCTTCAACTATCTATTCTTTTTATCATATCGATTATTGAAATAAATTTCCTATATAAGTTGAATTAAAGGATTACAATTACTCTCTGTTGAAGTATAAGGGTAACACTTACCAATGAA
>NZ_JBXDLD010000165.1:0-65813 GCF_056820425.1 Priestia sp. KCTC 13724
TTCTCATCATCAAAATGCGATGATGAGAACCCTTTTTCATTATTTTTGGCTAGTTATGTCCCAGCCTCTATTATAAGTAAGGTTAGCCACCAAAATTATGTATTTGGTGGAGACGGTGGGAGTCGAACCCACGTCCAGAAATATCGCCACTTAAGCGTCTACGAGTGTAGTCAGCATATTCGCATTTCGCTCATTTATCTGCCTGCTGACAGGCGCCCAAAGAGCTAGTCTGATTAATCTCTTCCTTCGTCCTCAGACGGCGAACTCCGGCGTAGCCCACTTAAAGTGAGTCCCTTACCCTACCACATGGGCGATGGAGGGAGGAACCGCTAAGCTGTTATTAGGCAGCTAAAGCGAAGTTATTGTTAGATTTGCCAGTTATTATTGGCGTTGATGTTTTAACGAGGCCATCTCCTCGACTCGCAACCTAAGCTCGAACTATCCCTGTCGAATCCGTAACGTCCCCATTATGAAAAGGGAGTCGGAATGCGTAAGATTTTTCACTTACAGCAGATAGCGACTTGTGTTTGCAAAAGTCATCTAACGAATAACTATTTTTATTATAGCACAAAACAAGCATTTCGCAATTGTAAAATAATGTAACTATTCTTTTTGACGATCGCGGAAAGCTCGCTCTATATCGCGTTTCGCTTCTTTACGTTTTAAGTCTTCGCGCTTGTCATATTTCTTTTTACCCTTACCAAGACCTAATAAAACCTTAGCAAAGCCGTTTTTTAAATAGATTTTCAACGGTACAAGTGAATACCCTGTTTCCTTGGTATAGCCGATCAATTTATTGATTTCACGCTTGTGAAGTAAAAGCTTGCGAGTACGCAGCGGTTCATGGTTGTAGCGGTTTCCTTGTTCATATGGACTAACGTGCATATTATGTAAGAATACCTCACCGTTTTGAACGCGTGCGAAGGAGTCTTTTAAGTTTACGCGCCCGTTACGAATCGACTTTATTTCTGTTCCTTGTAGGACAATTCCTGTTTCGTACGTTTCTTCAATAAAATAGTCGTGTCTTGCTTTTTTATTTTGAGCAACTACTTTCCCTTCACCTTTTGGCATACTTGCTTATTCCCCTTTCATTCGCTCGTCTTTAGAAGCAGCCGTTAAGGCTGCTTCTATTCACTTATTTACGCTTCTTCTTTTTCTTTTTAAGATTTGGTGCGCCTTCAAAGAATTTTTTCTTTTTCTTCTTTTTCGGCTTTTGTGTTGTCCATTCACCTTTTGAATCGCCTGCTTTATCTTTGCGACGACCTCTGCGGTTTTCTTTATCGTCCTTGCGTGACTTTTGTTTCATGTTAATCACTTTTGGACGGTCTTTTGACAAACGCTTTTGACTTGTCTTCATGCCGACAATAACAAAGTCAATGGCACGCTCGTCTTTATTCACATCAGCAACTTTAATTTCAATTTCATCGCCAATACGGAACACTTTTCCTGTTCTCTCACCAATCATTGCATAATGGCGTTCATCATAGCGATAATAATCATCCGTTAAATCACTAACATGTACAAGACCTTCAATTGTATTTGATAGTTCAACGAACATTCCAAAGTTTGTTACTGAGCTAATAATTCCGTCAAACGTTTCACCAATTTTATCTGCCATAAACTCCGCTTTTTTCATATCGTCCGTTTCACGCTCTGCGTCAACCGATCTTCTTTCCATGCTTGAAGAGTGATCAGCAATTTCAGGAAGCTTTTCGCCCCATTTTTCTTGCGTTGCTTCATCCACCTGATTGTTAATTAAATACGTACGAATTAAGCGATGAACGATTAAATCAGGATAACGGCGAATTGGAGACGTGAAATGTGTGTAGAACTCCGCTGATAGTCCAAAGTGGCCAAGGTTATCTGCTTGATATTTGGCTTGCTGCATCGAGCGTAGCATTACTTTAGAAACCACCATCTCTTCTGGTGTTCCCGCTACTGCTTCTAAAATGTCCTGTAGCGCACGAGGATGAATGTCATTTCCTGTTCCCTTTACAGCGTATCCGAAATTCGTCACAAATTCTAAAAAGCGATTAAGCTTTTCTTCTTTTGGATCTTCATGAATACGGTACATAAACGGAACATTCATCCAGTGAAAATGCTCAGCCACAGTTTCATTTGCTGCTAGCATGAATTCTTCAATTAGCCTTTCGGATACAGAGCGCTCACGCAGTATCACATCGGTTGGATGACCGTCGTCATCAACTAATACTTTTGCTTCTTTAAAATCAAAGTCGATTGCTCCTCGGTCCATACGCTTTTTACGAAGAATTTCCGCCAGTTTTTCCATACGCTCAAACATTGGAATCAGCTCTTCATAACGAGCGCGAACGGCTTCATCTTTGTCTGTTAGAATTTTATTAACATCGGAATACGTCATTCGCTCAGTTGTTTTGATTACACTTTCGAAGATATCATGATTAACCACTTCTCCAGCTGAATTAATTTCCATTTCACAGGAAAGCGTTAATCGATTTACTTTTGGATTTAAGGAACAAATCCCGTTTGAAAGTCGATGCGGAATCATAGGAATTACGCGATCTACTAAGTAGATACTTGTTCCGCGTTCTGCCGCTTCTACATCAATTGGTGAACCTTCCGTTACATAGTGACTAACATCTGCAATGTGAACACCTAACTTATAGTTACCGTTTTCAAGCTCTGTTACCGTTACCGCATCATCTAAATCTTTAGCATCTGCCCCATCAATAGTAACAATCACTTGGTCTCGTAGATCTCGACGACCTTTTATTTCGTCTTCTGAAATCGTTTCAGGTATATTAATCGCTTGCTCTAAAACATCGCCTGGAAACTCCTGTGGAAGTCCATATTTATGAATAACTGAGATAATATCGACTCCTGGATCATTTTTATGACCTAAAATCTGTACAATTTTCCCTTCTGCATTCATGCGCCCTTCTGGATAGCTTGTTAACTCTACAACAACCTTATGTCCTTCTGCCGCCCCATTACGTGCATCTTTAGGAATAAAGATATCTCCTGCGATCTTTTTATCATCCGCAATAACAAACCCAAAGTTTTTACTTTCCGTGTACGTTCCAACAATTTGTTGTGTACCACGCTCAATGATTTTAACAATGGTTCCTTCACGGCGGTTACCTGAAGACTCTGACAGTACGCGAGCTAATACAATGTCTCCATGCATTGCATTGTTTATCTCCGTGGGTGGAATGAAAATATCATCCGCTCCTTGCTCTTCTGGGACAACAAATGCAAATCCCTTGGCATGACCTGTTACTTTTCCTTTAACGAAATTCATTCGTTCAGGTACACCATATCGATTGTTTCTTGCTCGAATTATAAGACCTTGTTCTTCCATGATTACAAGAGCTTTTACAAAATCTTTAAACTCAGCTGAATCTTCAATCCCAAACTCTTTCTCTAATTCTTGGACCGTTAAAGGTTTATACGTTTCTTCTTTCATAAACGTTAACAAACGGTCAATATACTGTTGAATTTCTTGTTCCAAGTCTTTCCCTCCTTTTCGTTGTGCTTATCAATAACACTATTTATCAAAAATAGCATTCATCCGTCCTCATTTACTTTTTTGGCCAACTTTAGGCTCTCATTTTTTGATTAGCCTTTTACCAATCTAATGATTCTAAGAATTGATAAACATCTTCATGCAGCTGGTCTCTTTCCTTATCTAACGTAATAGCATGACCCGATTCTTCATACCATTTAATATCTTTTACAGGTGACTCAACATTATTGTAGATAATATTTGCACTATCTGTATTAATCATATGATCGTTACGTGCTTGTACAACAAATGTTGGTGCATAAATCATATCAACAGAGTCTCTAACTTCTGAAATTAGTCCTTGTAATGCGTTCAACGTATTCATCGGTGTCTTCTTAAATTCTTCCATCTCTTGCTGGATTTGATCTTCAGATTTTCCTTCACGCTTTTTATATTCGCGAGCGTACTCTAAAACACCTTCATACATCACTTCTTCACTTTTGATATACATAGGTGCGCACATTGGGACAATACCCTTTATAGGTACAGTGTAACCTAATTTAAGCGAAAATACGCCACCAAGTGATAGCCCAACTGCTGCAATGCTTTCATGACCACGATCTTTTAAAAGCTGATAGCCATCCATTACGTCTTTCCACCAATCTTCAGGCCCTGTATGTACTAATTCTTCAGGTGCTACGCCATGTCCTTTATAATGAGGTGCATGACACGTGTACCCTTTCTTTTCTAAGAAGCGTCCGAGCATACGAACATCTGCTGAATTACCTGTGAATCCGTGTAATAACAATACGGCTTTATCTCCACCTTCAAAAGTGAACGGTTTTGGTTGTGCAATTTTCATTTCAATTAACTCCTTTTTTCTATAATGTCTACAACTATGAAGAAATCAGTCATTTTTTTATGTGATATGTCTCACAAAGCATGACCTAATCATTGTGTTTGTTTATGTAATTCCATTTGTCCAAGCAAAATGGAATCTTTTTCATTAAATATTCATTATATCATTACATGAATTTAAAGTTAAAGAATTGAACACTTATGAAAAATACCACCTGATGTATACAACTTGGCACATACCAAATTCGTATACATCAGGTGGTATTTACAAACGAACTTACAGTTGAAAATATGATACCGCAATCGTTAATAAGAAAAACAGCACGGATAATACAACCGTTAAACGATGCAGTACTAAATCAAGTCCACGCGCTTTTTGCTTACCGAATAATGTTTCAGCACCACCTGAAATTGCTCCAGATAAGCCAGTGGATTTGCTTGTTTGAAGAACAACAACCACGATTAGCGCAATCGAAACAATAACTAGCAGCGTGATTAGAAATGTGTGCATATGCTACCTCCTGTAGATAAGGAAAATAAACTGTTGCTATCTATACAAACTATTTTTATATGCTAAAAATCAGACTACTTTAAAGTAAATTTATCATAAAATGGCTATTGGTACAAGTCAAGACAATAAAAAAAAGATGGATGAAAAGCTTTCATCCATCTTTTTTATCACTCATATAACTTATTTCTTTAAGTTATAGAAAGATTTAGCGCCATCGTATACAGCTAGAACACCTAGCTCGTCTTCGATGCGTAGTAATTGATTGTATTTTGCAATACGGTCTGTACGAGACATAGAACCAGTTTTGATTTGGCCAGCGTTTGTTGCAACAGCGATATCAGCGATTGTTGCATCTTCAGTTTCACCAGAACGGTGAGAAACTACAGCTGTGTAACCAGCGCGTTTAGCCATTTCAATTGCTTCAAATGTTTCAGTTAATGTACCGATTTGGTTAACTTTGATAAGGATAGAGTTACCTACACCTTGTTCGATACCTTGAGCAAGCTTTTTCGTGTTTGTTACGAATAAATCATCACCAACAAGTTGTACTTTACCACCGATACGATCAGTTAAAAGTTTGTGACCATCCCAGTCATTTTCGTCTAAACCGTCTTCGATTGAAACGATTGGGAATTCGTTAACTAGTTCTTCGTAGAAGTCTACCATTTCAGCAGAAGTTAAACCGTTACGGCCTTCTCCAGCTAAATCGTATTTACCAGTTTCTTTGTTGAAGAATTCAGAAGAAGCAACGTCCATACCTAATTGGATGTCTTGACCAGCTTTGTAGCCAGCTTTTTCGATTGCTTCAACGATTACTTCTAATGCTTCACGGTTAGAACCAAGGTTTGGAGCGAATCCACCTTCGTCACCTACAGCTGTGTTTAAGCCTTTTGCAGATAATACAGCTTTTAACGCGTGGAATACCTCAGCACCCATACGGATTGCTTCTTTAAATGTAGGAGCTCCTACAGGTAAGATCATGAATTCTTGGAAGTCAACGTTGTTATCAGCATGAGAACCGCCGTTGATGATGTTCATCATTGGAGTTGGTAATTGCTTAGCGTTGAATCCACCAAGGTAACGGTATAATGGAAGACCTACGAAGTCAGCTGCTGCATGAGCTACTGCCATAGATACACCAAGGATAGCGTTAGCACCTAGTTTACCTTTATTTTCAGTACCATCTAGCTCGATCATAAGGCGGTCGATACCGATTTGGTCAGTTGCGTCCATACCTACTAATTCAGGAGCGATGATTTCGTTTACGTTTTCAACTGCTTTTAATACACCTTTACCTAGGTAACGAGATTTGTCACCATCACGTAGTTCTACTGCTTCGTGTTCACCAGTAGAAGCACCACTTGGTACGATTGCGCGTCCGAAAGCGCCTGACTCAGTGTATACTTCAACTTCAACTGTTGGGTTACCGCGAGAATCTAATACTTCGCGTGCATAAATGTCAAGAATTGTTGGCATTTTAAAACTCTCCTTTAAAAATCAATTATTTAATTAATGTTTTACCTGTCATTTCTTTTGGCTGAGCTACATCTAAAAGGTTAAGCATTGTAGGAGCTAAGTCACCTAGAATACCATCTTCACGAAGCTCTACGCCTTGCTTTGTTACGATAACTGGAACTGGATTTGTTGTATGAGCCGTCATTGGGTTACCTTCAAGCGTTACAACTTCATCAGAGTTACCATGGTCTGCTGTGATGATTGCTGTACCACCTTTAGCTAAAATCGCATCCACAATTTTACCTAGGCATTCATCGACTGTCTCAATTGCTTTAACTGTTGGCTCTAACATACCAGAGTGTCCAACCATATCTGGGTTTGCAAAGTTTAAAATAATAACATCTTGCTTGTCTCCTTCGATTTCTGCAAGCAACGCGTCCGTCACCTCATAAGCACTCATCTCAGGTTTTAAATCGTATGTTGCTACTTTTGGTGAATCGATTAAGATTCGCTTTTCACCAGGAAACTCTGCTTCACGTCCACCGCTCATAAAGAACGTTACGTGTGGGTATTTTTCTGTTTCTGCAATACGAAGCTGCTTCAAGTTGTTTTGAGATAATACTTCACCAAGCGTATTATCCAAGTTAACAGGCTTGAAAGCTACATATCCGTTAACTGTTTCACTAAAGTGAGTTAAGCATACGAAATGTAAGTTTTTCGGATGTTTTTCACCGCGATCAAACGAGCGGAAGTCTTCGTTTGCAAACGTATTTGAAATTTGAATCGCACGATCAGGACGGAAATTATAGAAAATAACTGCATCTTCATCTTTGATTGTCGCAACAGGTGAACCGTCTTCTTTTGTAATAACAGAAGGTAAGACGAATTCGTCGTATACGCCGTTTTCGTAAGAGTCTTTTACGCACTCTTCTGGGCTTGTATAAGATGGACCTTCACCGTAAACCATTGCGCGATAAGCTTTTTCAACGCGCTCCCAGCGTTTGTCACGGTCCATTGAGTAGTAACGTCCTGAAAGTGTTGCAATTTCCCCAACGCCGTACTCTTCAATTTTTTCATTTAATTCTTTTAAATACTGCTCGGCAGATTGAGGTGCTACGTCACGACCATCTAAGAAACCGTGGATATACACTTTCTCTAGACCTTCTTTTTTCGCTAAGCGAAGAAGAGCATATAAATGCTCGATGTGACTGTGAACACCACCGTCCGATAAAAGTCCGAAAAGATGAAGGCTTGTACCTTTTTCTTTTGCGTGTTTCACCGCAGCTACAAGCGTTTCGTTTTTCTCAAACTCACCTTCGCGAATTGCTACATTCACACGTGTTAAGCTTTGATAAACAATACGACCTGCACCGATATTTAAGTGTCCTACTTCAGAGTTACCCACTTGGCCTTCTGGTAGACCTACAGCTTCACCTGATGCTTGAAGTGTCGCATGTGGAAACTCGTTCCAGTAACGATCGAAGTTTGGTTTTTTTGCATGTTTAACTGCATTACCTTTTTCTTCATCACGTAATGCAAAACCATCTAAGATGATTAATGCTGTTGGTTTCTTACTCATTACTTACCAGCCTCCAAAAGCTGTAAGAATGAAGAAGCTTCTAAGCTTGCTCCACCTACTAAAGCACCGTCGATGTCTGATTGAGACATGTATTCTTTGATGTTAGCAGGCTTTACGCTTCCGCCGTATTGAATACGAACTGCATCTGCTACGTCTTGAGAGAATTGCTCTGCTACTACGCTACGGATATAAGCACAAACTTCGTTTGCACCTTCTGCAGTTGAAGATTTGCCTGTACCGATTGCCCAGATTGGCTCATAAGCAATAACAACTTGTTTTGCTTGCTCGTCAGTTAAACCTGCTAACGCTTTTTGTACTTGGTTAGCTACAACTGTTTTTGTTTGATCTTGCTCATACTCTTCATTTGTTTCACCGCAACAAACGATGGGTGTTAAACCATGTTTGAATGAAGCGATTGTTTTTTGATTTACTGTTTCGTCAGTTTCAGCGAACATTTCGCGACGCTCAGAGTGACCTAAGATTACATAGTTCACGCCTAAATCAGCTAGTGCAACTGGGCTTACTTCTCCAGTGAATGCTCCGCTTTCTTCAAAGTGCATGTTTTGTGCACCAACTTTTAAGTCTGTACCTTTAGTTGCTTGTACTAAGCGGTCTAAGAATAATGCTGGAGCACATACTACTGATTCTACGTTCTCAGGAGATGGTACTGCTCCCTTTACTTCTTCAACAAAGCTTGTTGCTTCTGAAAGTACTTTGTTCATTTTCCAGTTTCCTGCAATGATTGGTTTACGCATGTGTAACACCGTCCTTTGTTTATTGTTGGTTTCCCTTCACTCACGTTGGATTAAAAAGAGGGTGCTGTTCAAAAGAGGTCGGTCCACACTCTTTTTATCTCTTTCATGTCCCACTCGTTACTCTCTTTGATGTTCGTTCTTAGCATCAGTTTTCAGGTCGGTCCTCCATCTAACTGTTACGTTCAACTTACTTATCGTTTAGAGCAACTACGCCTGGAAGTTCTTTACCTTCCATAAACTCTAGTGACGCACCGCCACCTGTAGAAATATGGCTCATTTTATCAGCTAAACCGAATTTCTCAACAGCTGCAGCAGAGTCTCCTCCACCGATTACTGAGTATGTGTCAGTTGCTTCAGCTAAAGCTTCCGCTACTGCTTTTGTACCGTTAGCGAATGTATCTAATTCAAATACACCCATTGGTCCATTCCAGATCACTAGCTTAGAGTTTTTAATTACGTCAGCATAGATTTCACGCGTTTTTGGGCCCGCATCTAAGCCTTCCCAATCGCTTGGAATGTTCTCAATTGATACAGTCTGAGTGTTTGCATCATTTGAGAAGTCATCTGCTACTACCACGTCTACTGGCATGTAGAAGTTAACACCATTTTTCTTCGCTTTTTCCATGAATGATTTTGCAAGATCAATCTTATCTTCTTCAAGAAGAGATTTACCTACTTCATGGCCTAGTGCCTTAATAAATGTGTAAGAAAGTCCTCCACCGATGATTAAGTTATCTACTTTATCAAGCAGATTATCAATTACATCGATTTTGTCTTTAACTTTTGCTCCACCAACAATTGCAGTGAATGGACGGTCTGGGTTTGATAATGCTTTAGAAAGCACATCAAGTTCTTTTTCCATTAAGAAACCTGCTACTGCTGGAATATGGTGAGCAATTCCTTCAGTTGAAGCATGTGCACGGTGAGCTGCACCAAATGCATCATTTACGTAAACGTCTGCTAACTCAGCAAATGCTTTTGCTAATTCAGCATCATTTTTCTCTTCACCTGGGTAGAAACGTACGTTTTCAAGTACTAAAACATCGCCTTCGTTCATGCTGTCGATTGTTTTTTGTACGTTTTCACCAAAAGCTTCGTCAGCTTTTGCTACGTCTTTACCTAAAAGAGCTTGTAAACGCTCTGCAACAGCAGTTAAACGTAATTCTTCAACTACTTCGCCTTTTGGACGTCCAAGATGGCTAGCTAAAATTACTTTTGCACCTTGTTCTACTAGGTGTTGAATAGTAGGAAGAGCTGCACGAATACGAGTTTCATCTGTTACTTTTCCGTCTTTCATTGGTACGTTAAAGTCTACGCGACAAAATACTCGCTTTCCTTTTACATCGATGTCTCTCAACGTTTTTTTATTCATCGTCAAAAGGCCTCCTTAAGTATTATGGGGTACTAAGCGATTAGGCTTCTATGTAAATCACAATATAGCTAGCTGTAGTAACCTTTCATATATTGGCGCCTTACAATATGAAAAATGCCACGACTAGCAACAAGATGACGTTTATGCTGTAGAAGCCGATACATAAATCAAGGAAGAGGGGGGGGGCCCCTCTCTTCCTTAGCAAGTCTTATTATAGTATTTCT
This sequence comes from Priestia sp. KCTC 13724, assembly GCF_056820425.1. NCBI lineage: Bacteria > Bacillati > Bacillota > Bacilli > Caryophanales > Bacillaceae > Priestia > Priestia sp. KCTC 13724. Next base: position 10,239 of record NZ_JBXDLD010000165.1, read on the forward strand.
CATTTGAGATATCCAATAAAAACAAAGCAGTGTCCTATGGGATATCTATCTAGCTATGACTAAAGAGTCGATTTCGCTGTTCTTATAGTCCTTTAGCAGCGATGTATTGAGCTAAGTCTACTACACGGTTAGAGTATCCGCTCTCGTTATCGTACCAAGAGATAACTTTTACCATGTTACCTTCCATTACCATTGTAGATAATGCGTCGATTGTAGAAGAGTTGATGTTACCGTTGTAGTCACCAGATACTAATGGCTCTTCGCTATAGCCAAGGATCCCTTTAAGATCGCCTTCAGCAGCTTCTTTAAGAGCGTTGTTTACATCTTCAACAGTTACTTCTTTATCAAGCTCAGCAACTAAGTCTACTAGAGAAACGTTTGGAGTTGGAACACGCATAGCTCCACCGTTTAATTTACCTTTTAATTCAGGTAATACTAGAGATACAGCTTTAGCAGCACCAGTTGAAGTTGGGATGATGTTCTCAGCAGCTGCACGAGCACGACGGTAATCTTTATGTGGTAAGTCTAAGATTTGTTGGTCATTTGTGTAAGAGTGAACCGTTGTCATCATTCCACGTTTAAGGCCGAACTTGTCGTTTAACACTTTAGCGAATGGCGCTAAGCAGTTAGTTGTACAAGAAGCATTTGAAATTACGTTGTGGTTAGCTGCATCGTATTTGTCTTCGTTAACACCCATTACGATTGTGATGTCTTCATCGCTTGCTGGAGCAGAGATGATTACTTTTTTAGCTCCTGCTTCTAAGTGTTTTGCAGCGTCAGCGCGTTTTGTGAAGAATCCAGTAGATTCAACAACGATATCTACGCCTTGTTTGCCCCAAGATAATTGAGCTGGGTCACGCTCAGCAGAGATTTCGATTGTTTTACCGTTTACTACTAAGTTGTTGCCATCTACTACTACTTCTGCATCTAATTTACCGTGTACAGAATCATATTTTAAAAGATGAGCAAGCATGTTAGCGTCAGTTAAGTCGTTAATTGCTACTACCTCAACGTTATCGTTTTTTAAAGCTGCGCGGAATACGTTACGGCCGATACGACCAAATCCGTTAATACCAATTTTTACTACCATGGGTATTTCCTCCTTGAATGTAAAAAGTATTTTTTATAATCAGGGATTAATTAAAATCCCTTACTAACTCTTTTGCAGCACCTTCATCTGTAATCAGAATCGAATGATGTGCTTGTTGCATAAATGCTCGAATTGCCTTTGCCTTCGAAGAACCACCTGCTACCGCGATGACACATTTATTGTTCTTTAAATCATCGAGTTGTATGCCAACTGTTTTCACTTTATGAACAACTTCTCCCTTTTGATTGAAGTAATATCCAAAAGCTTCACCAACAGCATGTCCTTTTTTGACTTTTTCTAAGTCTTCAGAAGATGTCCTTCGACGCTCCGCCATTGTCATAGCGTCTCCTATTCCATGAACAACCATACTTGCTGACTTAATTAATTGAATCATCTCCCGAATGGAAGGTTCCCCTACAATTGACTTATAGGCTTCGTCACTTAGCTGGTCTGGGACATGAAGAAGACGATACTGACCCATCGATTTTTCAGCCATTTTTGCGCAAATAGTGTTCGCTTGGTTTTGAACATTTTCACCAAGTCCACCACGAGCTGGCACAAATAGAACATCAGGGTGCTTAATTTCGGGTGTCATCATATTGGCAACAGCGGCAAGCGTTGTACCACCTGTAACAGCAACAATCTTTTTGGAATCAACAAGGCGCTCTTTGATGCACGACACAGCAGCTCTACCCATTTCGTTTTTAACAAAAAGTGAAGAATCGCTATCTCCAGAAACAACAACGACTTCTGCTAAAGAAAAGGCTTCTTTTAATGTTGTTTCCAATAATCGAAGTCCGGAAACTTCTTTCATTACGACTTCTAAATCGTGTAGCAGTAGCTCACCTTCTGTCGTAAGTGTCATTCCAGTTGTCTGCACATCAATTAAATCTTGCTCTTTCAGAAATGTAACCTCACTGCGTAACACACGCTCTGTTAACCCTAAGCTAACAGCTAAGTTGCGTCTACCGATCGGTTGCATTAAGCGTATGTACTGCAAGATTTGATATCGCTTTTGCATAACAGATAGAAGTTCAGGCAATAATTTTCGTTGTACTTCTATTAATGAACGCATGTTTAAATCTCCTTAAGGCGCAAGTTCGTTGGACAACATAAGTCCCATATAGACATATTTTGTCCCACCCACGCAAAAAAAATTCACCCTGTTACATGTTTCATTCTAACAGGAGTGAATCCTTTATTCAACTCATCTGATGGCGTTTTTATAAAGTAAACGCTTTCTTATATTTTCTCTTTGAATTTTCCCATACATAACAACCTCACCATCGATTTCTATAACCGGAATCATAAGATGAAATTGTTCTAATAAACGTTCATCTGAGTAAATATCCTTTTCAATCACACTAAAGTTAAGGTCATGCTGTAAGGCAGTTAACATATCTTTAACCTCTTCACATAAAGGGCATGTTTTTCTTGTATACAAAACAACCTGCATCGACATCACCTTCTTTTTAATAGAGTTATACGTAAACTTTTCTTTGGTTAGATGAAGCAATGTTTAGCTGTTCCCGGTATTTAGCTACCGTTCTTCTTGATATTTTCACATCATGCTCTGTTAATAACTGGTTGGTGAGCTGCTGATCAGATAGCGGCTTCTTTTTATCTTCTTTTTCCACTAACTGTTTAATAAGCTCTTTTACCGTCATAACGGACGTTTCTTCAGTGGTACCCAGCTTTAAACTTGCTGTAAAAAACGACTTCATAGAAAATGTTCCAAAAGGTGTTTGAATATACTTATGAGTTGTCGCTCGGCTCACTGTTGACTCGTGGACGTTAATATAGTCTGCTAGTTCTTTCATCGTTAACGGCTGTAAAAAAGATGGCCCATGTTGAAAGAATCTTTGCTGTTTTTCTAGTAGTCCATGAACAATTGCGTTTAGCGTCTGCTTTCGAGTCTGGAGCCCTTTTAAAATCCATTGAAACTCTCGGTACTTTTCCTGCAAATACGGCTTAACCGCGTGGTTATCTTGGAGCATTAAGCTTTGTCTATATGCATCGTTAACTGATAACCGAAAATCTAACTCTTCATTGACGTAAGCTACTAGCTCATAGCCCTCTTTTTTTATAATATAGTCCGGAATAATAAAGCGCTCTGCTTGAGTGGCATATAGTAATCCTGGCCGAGGGTTCAAACGCTTAATTTGATCATGGTATTTTTGAACTTGCTCCAGTGATATACTGCACTCTTTTGAAATTTTACTCCACTTTTTATACGCAAACTCTTGAAAATATTCTGTCAAAATTATTTCTAACTCATCAGAAAGCTGCCCGCTTTGCTCTAGCTGGATCAGTAAACATTCCTGAAGATTTCTTGCCCCTACCCCTATAGGATCTAACTGTTGAAGAGAATTTAACACCATTTCCACTTCTTCTAAATTACAACTGCATGCTTGTGCTACAAGCATTAAGTCCTCCTTCAGATATCCATGCTCATCCAAGTTCTCAATCATATAGCAAATGATGTCGTGTTCCTTAGTGGTTAATTCCAAAAACACAATTTGACCTAGCAAGTGCTCTGTCAATGTTTCTTGCTTAGAAGCAATTGAGTTTAGTAAGTCTTTATCATCATTAGCGTTCTGCTTATAAACTGAAGGCCTACTTGTAACTAACGGGGCATCACCAAAATCGATAAGCGGATTTTGCATCGCTTGCTCTTGTATAAATGATGCAATATCCAACGATGAATATTGTAAAAGAGAAATTGCCTGCGATAACTCTTTCGACATGGAAAGCTTTAAAGACTGCTGTTGAAATAAACCTACCTCCATTGTTTCTCCCTCCCACTGTTTATTCTACTTTGAACCTTATTACTTAGCAACGAACTAGAAGGAGAAATATATTGAAATAGAAAAGGCTACGAATGTTTCGTAGCCCTTTCCAACGGTTTATTGAATCGTGTTCGCCATTTCAATAAATTTATCTGTTTGCTCAGCTGATTTAGCAAAAATCGTAATCTTAACAGGCTTTGTTCCTTTCGTTACAATAACTTGTACATTCATATCATTAGACTCTGCTTCATACCACTCTGCATTGGCAATCTTTCCTTCTGCAGGAACGCTTGCTTTTTGTACAGCGTTCGGGTCCACTGCCATTGCTGTTTGCTTTACTACTTCTACTGCTTGTTTTTCCGAAACATCTGATAGAAGCTCAATACGCATAAATTGAGAGCCATCCTCTTTATACATTACCGTATCACGACCAGGCTCTTCCCCAGCTAGTTCGTAGCCTTCAAGTACTTTAATTGCATACTCTTGATTATCGCTTTGGACTAATTCTTTGTCCTGAACTTCAGAATTTTCTTCTGGCTGCTCTTCAGCTGACTTTTCGTTTGATGCAGCATCATTTTGTTCTTCTGTTGGCTTCGTTACTTCTGCTTGTTCTCTATCTTCAGGTGACTCGGTTAAAGGCCTTTCCGTTGCCTCTTTACTTGTCTTTTCTTCGACTGCCGGCTCTTCTTTATCTAGTGTTGCTTCGCCTTTTGACTCTACGTCATTGCTTTCAGTCTCCTCTGACTCTTTGTTCGTCTGAGACTCTTTACTGTCAGACTGCTCCTCTGAAACTGTTTTTTCATTTTCTTGTTGCACTTGCTGAGACTTTTCTTGTGTTGCTGCTTCTTCATTCGATCCACATGCGGAAAGCAATAACGCAAGAGATGCACTTACAATAAAAAACTTATTAAGGGATTTCACAATTTTTCCTCCTTAGTTTTACTTTTCCTTATATACTTGTTTTATAGCATTCTGCCAAAATTGGCAACCATGACAAACGAATTAACTTACGAATTATTAGGCCTATCCACACATAAAATATACAGTTTTTACAGAACAAATAAAAAAGCGCTGCAAGTTTGCAACGCTTTTAGACGCCCTCGACAGGATTCGAACCCACCCTAAGAGAACCGGAATCTCTTGTGCTATCCACTACACTACGAGGGCATAAAATAAATCATTATTCCGATGATGACTGCTTTCATTATAGGAAAGAAAACCAATCTTTTCAAGTATACAACGTTTATTTTTGGAGCAATCGGGAAAAATTTATAAAGTACAGAAAAGGAATACATACCAGAAAAAGCGAATATGTGTAAAGAGCAGTTCTTTTGTTTGACCTTTATTGACCTTACATGTATTATAAGGTACATAACAAATTATTCTTGTTGAGGAGGAATTTTATATGAATCTAATTCCTACAGTTATTGAACAAACAAACCGCGGTGAGCGTGCATACGACATTTATTCACGGCTGTTAAAAGACCGTATCATTATGCTTGGAAGTGCAATTGATGATAACGTTGCAAACTCAATTGTATCACAACTTCTATTTTTAGCAGCAGAAGACCCAGAAAAAGATATTTCACTTTATATTAACAGTCCTGGTGGATCAATTACAGCAGGTATGGCGATTTACGATACAATGCAGTTTATCAAGCCAAAAGTATCAACAATTTGTATCGGAATGGCTGCTTCAATGGGTGCTTTCTTACTTGCTGCAGGTGAAAAAGGCAAACGTTTTGCGTTACCAAATAGTGAAGTAATGATTCACCAACCTTTAGGTGGAGCGCAAGGTCAAGCAACAGAGATTGAGATTGCTGCTAAACGCATTCTTTTCTTACGTGAGAAATTAAATCACATTTTAGCTGAGCGCACTGGTCAACCACTAGAAGTTCTTCAACGCGATACAGATCGTGATAACTTCATGACTGCTGAGCGTGCTCTTGAATACGGATTAATTGATAAAATTTTCACAAACGATCCGAAGTAATAAGAAGCCGTTCCCAATTGGGAACGGTTTTTTTATGCATCATTTTCTACATAAGAAGAAAGCGCTTGGATAGCTTCTTCTTCGTCACTACCTTCAGCAATCAGCGTGATAACGGTACCACGATTTAACGCTAAGCTCATTAACCCCATAATGCTCTTAGCGTTTACTACTTTTTCATCTTTCTTTAAAAACACATCCGATGTAAAACGGTTAGCTTCTTGAACAAACATGGCTGCTACTCGTGCTTGAAGGCCTGTTCTCAATTTAATTTCTACTTGTTTTTCCATTATGTTCTCCTCCCATGTCCCTTGCTTTACGTAACTGGTTGTCCAGCACGCAATTTATCGGCAATTTCATCTATCTTGCGTAGACGATGATTAATTCCAGACTTGCTAATTTGTCCGCCGGATACCATTTCCCCTAGTTCTTTTAGCGTTACGTCTTGGTATTCTACTCGTAAACGAGCAATTTCACGAAGCTTCTCAGGCAATACTTCGAGCCCAACTGTCTCTTGAATATAACGAATATTTTCCACCTGCCGAATCGCTGCACCGATGGTCTTGTTTAAGTTCGCTGTTTCACAATTGACGAGTCGATTAACAGAGTTTCGCATATCTCGTACAATACGAACGTCTTCAAAACGTAATAAAGCGCTATGTGCTCCAACAATACTTAAGAATTCCGTGATTTTCTCTGCTTCTTTTAAGTAATTGATATACCCTTTTTTACGCTCAAGCGTTTTACTGTTTAAGCCAAATGTATTCATTAACTCACAAAGGGCATCATTGTGCTCTCTATAGAGAGAAAAAATCTCTAGATGATAAGAGGATGTTTCTGGATTATTAATTGATCCTCCAGCTAAGAAAGCTCCCCTCAAATATGAACGCTTACAACACTTCTTTTTGACAAGCTCTTCTGAAATGTTATGAGTAAATGTGAAGCCTTCATTTAAAATTTTTAAATCCTCCAGTAAAAAACGAGCTTTTTCCACCAGACGAACAATGTAAACATTGTTCTTTTTCAACCTCATTTTTTTACGCACCAACAGCTCCACCGTTACGTTATACGATTTCTTTAGAAGTACATAAATTCTTCTGGCGATGGCTGCATTTTCTGTTTGTACGTCCACTGTTAAGTTACGATTAGAAAATGCCAACGACCCGTTCATTCGAATTAAAGCTGAAAGTTCTGCTTTTGCGCAGCAATCTTTCACTTCTAAATTAGTAAGTTCTTTTTTTGTTTCTGAAGCAAACGACACCTTTCCCACCTCCATTCTGTTGTCGTAGTAAGTTGCGGAAATTGACGTTTACGCCAACATATTAAAGATAAGGCGTGCCACTTTTTTCGTATCGTGACGAATAACACTACCGTCATATTGAATAATCTGTTCTTCCAACACTTCTAGTCCTAATTCAGTCAGCACTTCTCGGTCGTATTCCACAGGCTGTGCTTGTTCAACCTCATAGCGCTTCTTTAACGGTGCAGGAATTGGCGCATTATTTACAATAATTGCGTCTAAAAACGCACAAGGCATATGATCATACAGAGCCTTTACGTGATCACTTGCTTTAAAACCTAATGTTTCCCCTTGCTGGGTCATCACATTACATACATATACTTTTCTCGCTTTTGTCGTACATAGCTCATCTCGAATATCCGGAACAAGTAAATTAGGCAGGATGCTTGTATATAAGCTACCTGGACCTAATATAATTAAGTCAGCTTTGCGAATTGCTTTTAACGCTTCAGCAGAAGGCTTAATATCTTTTGGAGATAAAAATACGCGCTTAATTCTTTTTCCATACTCCGGAATCTTAGACTCTCCTGTGACAATTACTCCGTCTTCCATTTCTGCATGTAGCACTACGCTACGATTAGCAGAAGGTAATACTTTACCACGAACATTTAACACTTTGCTCATCTCACGAATCGCATGCACAAAATCACCTGTAATAGATGTCATTGCGGCTAAAAGCAAATTCCCCAGTGAGTGACCAATCAATTCATTTCCAGTTTCAAAGCGATGTTGAAACAGCTCTTCTACCAACGGTTCAACATCAGATAATGCGGCTAACACATTTCGAATATCACCAGGAGCCGGAATCTCTAGCTCATCTCGAAGCCTCCCAGAACTTCCGCCGTCGTCAGCAACCGTTACAATTGCTGTAATATCAAGAGGATATTCTTTCAACCCTCTTAATAATACAGGTAATCCTGTTCCTCCTCCAATGACAACGACTTTTGCAGGCTGTTCACTATTCATCTATATTTTTCCTTCCTCTTCTCGATGTCTCGATGAGAAATATGTGTTTTATAGTCTTTTTCAAAATGATGGCCGATATGTTCAGCCAAAGTGACTGAGCGATGTTGACCACCCGTACAACCAATCGCAATGACAAGCTGACTTTTCCCTTCACGCTTATACTGCGGCAGCATAAATGTTAAAAGATCAAGCACCTTTTCAACAAACTTCTGCGTTTCGGTCCATTTCAACACGTAGGAAGAAACTTCTTCTTCAAGACCTGTTTTCGGCCTCATATGATCAATGTAGTGCGGGTTTGGCAAGAAGCGAACATCAAAAACAAGATCAGCATCGATTGGCACCCCATACTTAAACCCAAATGACATAACGTTCACTGTAAAAACAGGTGAAGCATGTGAAGCAAACTGCGTAAGAATTTTCTCGCGTAGCTCTCTTGGTTTTAAGTCAGATGTTTCATAAATTAACTGGGCACGTCCTTTTAATTCCTCTAATAGCTCACGTTCCATACTAATACCTTCTAAAGGCAATCCAGAAGGAGCAAGAGGATGTGAACGCCTTGTTTCTTTATATCTTGTTACGAGCACAGAGTCTTTTGCATCCAAAAAGAGAATTTGAGGCATAACCCATGTCGTTTCACTCATATTATCTAAGGCTTCAAATAAGCTATCAAAGAATTCTCGCCCTCGCAAATCCATAACAAGCGCTACTTTGTTCATTTTATTTCCAGATTCTTTCATAAGTTCAAGGAACTTAGGCAATAGCGTTGGGGGAAGATTGTCCACACAAAAAAAACCTAAATCTTCAAAACTTTGAATTGCCACCGTTTTTCCTGCACCTGACATTCCAGTAATAATAACCAATTGAATATCGCTTACAGATCCAGTACTCATTTGTTTACCCCCTATTAAAACCGAATTTTTTCATTGTTTATCTAACCAAATAGTTAGCAAGGATCGATTCGATAAGACAATAACTCAAAGTCAGTCGTGTATGTAAAATTACCGTAGATTACACCAGAACCTTTTGCCACATAATCAATAATATGATGGTCTCCTGGTGCCATTGGTAATTCACTAACATCATTTAAGTTATGCCAACCAAGCTTTCCTTCTTCTGATTCTAGCACATTTGTTCCATCAAAGTCGGTAGCAAAAAAAGTAAACATCATCCACTCTGACGCAATTTTATCATTTTCTTTCATTGTAAACGTAAAAATACCTTTTACCGTTGGATTCTTCAGGTAGATGCCTGTTTCTTCACGAAATTCTCGAACAACGGAATCCTTTACTGATTCTCCTTGTTCCATTTTCCCACCGGGAGCTACCCACCAATTTCGCCTTGGCTTTTGAAGTAATAGTACTTTTCCGTCTTTCACTAATACACAATTCGTAACTCGTTGCATCTTTCCACCTCTTCTTCTCTTCACTTTTCTGTCTATCATTATACTACGAAACAAACAGCCCTCACAACGAAGACACTTACTTAATACTAAATTTTCTGAAAATATATGTCGATGGTACAAAAAACAGTCCAAAAAAAAGGCCTAGGAACAAGTCCTACGCCCGTCAAAGTTACTATTTTATAAAAGGGGGTCAATTACTACTTATATAGTACCCCATAAACATTTCACGTACGTTACAAAAACTTTAAAACAGAATAACTTTTTGTAAAGATATACGTAACAAATTAGTTAACGGCTTTTAACTTTTCTTTCAGTTCTTCAATATAATGTTGAGCTGCTTGAGCAGCAATACTTCCATCTCCCGTTGCTGTAACGATTTGACGAAGTGCTTTTTCACGAACGTCACCAGCAGCAAAGATTCCTGGGACACGTGTTTCCATTTGTTCATTCGTTTCAATATAGCCTTCTGCATTGGTGATGTTTAAGCCTTCAAACGGCTTTGTTAAAGGAACCATACCGATATAAATGAACACGCCATCTGCTCTGAATTCCTGTTCTTCACCAGTTTGTGTATTAACAAGCGTTACGCTACCTACTTTACCGTCTTTTTCATTCACTTCTTTTACAGTGTGATTCCAGATAAAGTCTACTTTCTCATTATCAAATGCACGCTGTTGTAAGATTTTTTGAGCACGAAGTTCCTCACGACGGTGAACAATCGTTACTTTTGTTGCAAAGCGCGTTAAGTACACACCCTCTTCAACAGCAGAGTCCCCTCCACCAACAACAACAAGCTCTTTTCCTTTAAAGAAAGCTCCGTCACATACTGCACAGTAAGAAACGCCGCGTCCTCCTAATTCTTTTTCACCAGGAACACCTAGTTTTTTATACTCTGCACCTGTTGCAATAATAATAGCACGCGCTTTATATTCTTTTTTACCAGCTACAACAGTCTTATACTCTTCGCCTTCAATAATTTCTTTAATGTCCCCATATGCATACTCAGCACCGAATTTCTTCGCATGTTCAAACATTTTATTTGAAAGATCTGGACCTAGAATATGGTCATAGCCAGGGTAATTTTCTACGTCTTCCGTATTTGCCATTTGGCCACCAGGGATTCCGCGCTCAATCATTAATGTTGATAAATCCGCACGAGACGTATATACAGCAGCAGTCATTCCTGCTGGGCCGGCTCCGATAATAATGACATCATAAATTTTTTCTTCTGTCATTGAGTAACACTCCTTTTAGGAATCTATTCATATATTTTTAATTAATTTTATCCTAATACGCTAACGACACTATCGTCTATTTTTTTGCTCACTTCAGCAGGTTATTTACAATTTTGACGTATTTGCGTACCGTTGATAAAGAAATACTATACAGTTGAGCTACCTTTTCCTGAGAAACAGCTTGTTGCTTTTGCTTCCGGTAGCAGTAAGTCGCTGCAGATGCCCATCCATTTACGTTGACATGGTGCCATTCGGCAGCCTGTATGTTATTCAATTCTACATATATGTTAAACCAAAACTGAATGATACCGGCTGCCTCTACTTCAGCTTCAATTTCAGCTTGGATTAAATCTGCAATTTCAAACATGATGTGCTGCTTATTCTGCCATACATACGTATATACTTCATCAAGTAATGAACTTGTATGTATGGATGGCTTAATTTTTTCTAATAGAAGCAACCGTTCTTTATCAGGAAGCTTCTTAGCCATATACAGGCTATACAGCTGATCATGAATATGTGTGCTTTCACATTTTTCTTGAGCGACAACATCGATTTCAGAATAGAAACGACGATTGTTCTTCTCATTAAATTGCCAAGGCGCTTCTAACTTCACCATTGAACCCGAATCACCAACGTTTTTCCATATATCTTTAGCAAACTGCTCAAACCCCACATGATAAGCAGCATAAGAAAGCCAATAATGAAAAGACGAGTCTGCTTGAAATCCTTTTTTATATAAACTCTTTAACCACCCATATGCTAACTTGTATTCCCCGACAAGAGCAAACGTTGATCCTAATTTATATTGATGCTCCAGAGATAAAGGATATACGCAGCTTAGCTGTTGAATCAAATAATTCACGACGTTCTGGTTATGCCCGTAATAGTGAAACACTAATTGATTACACAAAGCATGTAAGTTCCCAGGATTTTTTTCTAACACTTCATCTAATAAACCAATTGCTTTATCTGTTTCATTAAGATAAAAATGAGCTAACGCTAAATTATTGTACGCTGGCCAAAATTCAGGATAGTCTCGAATGATTTCTTCTAATAGCTGAATCGCTTTTTCAAACTGTGCATCTTGAAGCAACTGTTTTGCCTGTTCTTGCTTTAAAATCAGCGCATCTTCCTCATATTCTTCGTCTGATTCTAAATCAATGGAAAGCAGGTCTTCCAGCTCTTCCGCTTCCTCTAACAACTCGCCAGTTACATCTTCTTCCAAATAACATTGAACGTATTTATACGCTTCTTGAAATAATCCAAGATGCGCAAAATTATTAGCAATCACATAATAACAATTGACCATTGTAGAATCTAAATCGTTGATAATATGAAGCAACAGCTCGTTTGATTCTTTATATTCACCTAAATCATTTAAAATAGTCGCTAACTGATATAAAATTAACGGCTCATCCCGGTCTAACTCTGACGCTCTCTGAAGATATCGTTTTGCTTTATATAAATCTTTATATTGATAGGCTTTAAGTGCTTTTTCAAAATATTCTTCTCCCGTTTTAAAAAACGGAATTACCTTTGCTTTCTTCTCGTGCACTTTTGAGTTTTTTCTCATTAAGTCCTCCGATAAGTCCATGATTTCAACGTTGGTAGTATATCATAGTTTAAAGCTTACGGTAACACCTGTATTTTACTGAACCCAAAGAAATATTGGTCAATAAAAAAACTGACCGCAAAGGCCAGCTTTTGTTTATTACTTCGAATGTCTTTCTTTTAATACCGTTAAGACATCGTCAAGCGGAAGCTTTTGCTCACGAAGAAGTACCAATACGTGATAGAACAAATCCGCTACTTCCCATTTTAATTCTTCATGATCACGGTTTTTGGCAGCAATAATAACTTCGCCTGCTTCCTCACCGACTTTTTTTAGGATTTTATCGACACCTTTGTCAAATAAGTAGGTTGTGTACGCTCCTTCTGGCATTTCTGCTTCGCGCTTAGCAATTACTGATTCCAATTCATTAATAATATCAAAACGCCCTGATTGAGGAGATGCACTTTCGTCCTCTAGCAAGTTTTCATTAAAGCAGCTGTATGCACCTGTATGACAAGCAGGTCCGTTTGGATTTACTTTTACAACAATAGAATCCGCATCGCAATCATACGTCATTGCGACAATTCGCTGTGTATTTCCAGATGTAGCTCCCTTGTGCCAAAGCTCTTGGCGAGAGCGGCTAAAAAACCACGTTTCTTTTGTTTCAACTGACTTTTTTAACGATTCTTCATTCATATAGGCTAGAGTCAGCACTTCTTTACTAACCGCGTCCTGCACAATTGCCGGAACTAATCCGTCTTCATTGAATTTAACGTTTTCAATCTTCATCGAATGCTCACTCCTCGTTGTTTTGCATAGGTTTTAATTTCTTTAACAGACGTTTCTTTATAGTGAAAAATAGATGCCGCTAAGCCTGCGTCTGCTTTTCCTTCCGTAAATACGTCCACAAAGTCTTGACCATTTCCTGCGCCTCCTGAAGCAATAACAGGGATACTTACCGCTTCACTTACGGCTTTTGTTAATGCTAGGTTAAAGCCGGACTTGGCACCGTCTTGATCCATACTTGTTAACAAGATCTCACCGGCACCGCGTTTGACAACTTCTTGCGCCCAAGCAACAACTTCCCATCCTGTTGCGTTGCGTCCACCGTGCGTGTATACGCGCCAAGAGCCTAATTCTTCATCATATTTTGCATCAATAGCTACTACAATGCACTGTGCTCCAAAGAAGTTTGACCCTTCCGTAATAAGATCTGGATTTAAGACAGCAGCTGTGTTTAACGACACTTTATCTGCACCTGCTCGCAGCATTCGTTTCATATCCTCAACCGCATTGATTCCTCCACCTACTGTAAACGGAATAGCCAGCTGTGCTGCCACTTCTTCTACTACGTGAACCATGGTTTTACGACCTTCGTGAGATGCTGAAATATCTAAGAAAACAAGCTCATCAGCGCCTTCTTCATCATAAAATTTCGCTAATTCTACAGGATCACCAGCGTCTTTTAACTCCACAAACTGAACACCTTTTACAACGCGCCCTTCCTTTACGTCTAAGCAAGGAATAATACGCTTCGTAATCATGATGTCACCTCTTCAAGCGCCTGGCTTACCGTAAATTGATTTGTGTAGAGTGCTTTTCCAACAATCGCACCAATCACGCCGTCTTTTTCATACGCCTGTAGTGCTTTTAAATCAGCTAATTTACTTACGCCGCCCGATGCGATGACGCTTTTACCTGTTGCTTTTGCCATGCTGACAATACCTTCAACATTTGGTCCTGAAAGCATACCATCCGTTGAAATGTCCGTGAAGATAAACGTTTCAGCACCTGCTTCGGCAAGCTCTTTTCCAAGCTCCGTTGCTTTTACTGTTGACGTTTCAAGCCAGCCTTCCGTTGCTACGTAGCCATCGCGCGCGTCAATACCAATCGCAATTTTTTCACCGTATTGACGAAGCATCTTTTTGACAAATTCAGGATTAGAAATCGCTGCGCTTCCTAAGATCACTCGGTCAATTCCGTTTTCTAAGTAATACGCTACGTCTTCTTCTGAACGAATTCCGCCACCAATTTGTACATTGACCCCAAGCTTTTTCTTAACTTCAAGAACAAACTCATTATTTACTCGCTTTGCTGCTTTGGCACCGTCTAAGTCCACCATGTGAATCCACTTCGCACCTTCACCAGCAAATTGTGCTGCCATATCGACTGGTGAATCTCCGTATACCGTTTCTTTATCATAGTCTCCTTGCAAAAGGCGAACACATTTTCCGCCGCGCATATCGATTGCTGGATAAATTGAAAAATTACTCATGAGTTCAACCTCTTCCTTCTACAAAGTTTGCGTAGTTTTGTAAAATCTTCATGCCAATTTCACTGCTTTTTTCCGGGTGGAACTGCGTACCAAATACATTTTCCTTCCCTACAACTGCTGGAACGGCAACATCATATGAGCTTGTTGCTAGAAGCACATCTTGATCATCTGTCTTTACGTAATAAGAGTGCACGAAGTATACGTGGCCTTCTTCAATGCCCGCTAACAGAGGTGAGTTTACATGCATATGTAACGAGTTCCAACCCATATGAGGCACTTTATAAGCTTCACCTTCTGGCGTCACTCCAGGCAGCAGTTCAACACGTCCTTTTAAAAACCCAAGGCCCGTCGTCTTACCATTCTCATCACTTTCCTCAAACAAAAGCTGCATTCCTAAGCAGATCCCTAAAAGTGGCTTACCGCTTTCCACTTCTTCTTTTATAAAAGCTGTAAGATTGGTTTCATTCAGCTGTTCCATCGCATCTTTAAATGAGCCAACCCCAGGTAGAATATAGCCTTTTGCCTTACGCAGTTCGCTTGGCTCAGATGAAATAAAATAGTCATAGTCTAAACGTTCAAGCGCTTTGCTTACGCTATACAAATTCCCCATGCCATAGTCAATAATACCAATCATTTACAACATCCCCTTCGTTGATGGTACTCCTTTGACGCGAGGATCAACCGTTGTTGCTTCATCTAATGCTCTCGCCAAGGCTTTGAATACCGCTTCGATGATGTGGTGTGTATTTTGACCATAGTGAACGATAACATGAAGATTCATACGTGATTCAAGCGCAAATTTCCATAAAAATTCGTATACAAGCTCCGTATCAAAAGTACCCACACGTGATGCTGGAATATCGCCTTTAAATTCAAAATGAGGTCGATTACTTAAATCAACTACCACTTGTGCCAACGCATCATCCATTGGAACAAATGCATTGCCGTAGCGCTTAATGCCTTTCTTATCACCAAGTGCTTCTTTAAATGCATGCCCTAAGCAGATACCAATGTCTTCTGTTGTGTGATGATCATCGATCTCAATGTCTCCAATAGCTTTTACATCTAAATTGAACTGACCGTGCTTCGTAAATAAATCAAGCATGTGGTTTAAAAACGGGACACCTGTGTCAATTCCCGCTTTTCCTTCTCCATCAATGGCTATTGCAAGTGAAATATCCGTCTCATTTGTTGTACGTTTGATGCTAGCTTCTCTCATCATGTAACCCTCTCTTTACTTTATTTTTTGAATCGTTCTTCAACTGCTCGAGCGTGTGCTTCTAATCCTTCTAGCCTTGCAAAAGCGGCAATTTTCGAACTATTAGCTTTAAGCGCCTGCTCGCTATATGAAATGATGCTTGATTTTTTTACAAATGAATCAACAGATAACGGACTTGAAAACTTGGCCGTTCCGTTCGTTGGTAATACATGATTTGGGCCAGCAAAATAATCTCCTACTGGCTCTGAGCTATATCTACCTAAAAAAATAGCTCCAGCGTGACGAATTTTCCCGAGTATAGTCATCGGTTCATCCGTCATAATTTCAAGATGTTCTGGAGCCAATTTATTAACTACGTCAATCGCTTCTTCAAGCTCTTCTGTGACATAAATTGCACCATACTCTTGAATAGATGCTTCAGCAATCACTTTTCGAGGTAGCGTTTCAAGCTGTTTTTGAACCTCTTGTGCTACGGCTGCTGCTAGATTTAAAGACGCTGTTACCAAAATGCTAGATGCCAACTGGTCATGTTCTGCTTGTGATAACAGGTCAGCTGCCACTTCATTTGGTCTTGCTGTATCATCTGCTAATACAACGATTTCACTCGGTCCAGCAATGGAATCAATATCAACTAAGCCGTATACTTCTCTCTTTGCTAAGGCAACATAAATGTTTCCTGGACCCACAATTTTGTCGACCGCTTCAATTGTTTCTGTTCCATACGCCAATGCTCCGATCGCTTGTGCTCCTCCAACTTTATAAATCTCTTCCACACCTAGCTCAGTAGCTGCAACGAGAACACCAGCTGGTAACGAACCGTCTTTTTGCACAGGTGATACCATTACAATACGCTTAACGCCAGCTACCTGAGCAGGAATTACGTTCATCAACACGGATGATGGATACGCAGCTAAACCGCCTGGGACATAGACGCCAACTGCATCTAAAGGTGTCACCTTCTGCCCAAGAATCGTGCCATCTTCTTTTGTCACCATCCAAGATTGCGTAATCATGCGCTCATGGTAGTCACGGATATTAGCAGCAGCCTCGTTAATAATCTGAATAGTTTCATCATCGATGGCTTCATATGCGTTCTTCCGCTCTGCATCCGACACTTTCAGCGCTTCTAATAACACACCGTCAAACTTTTCCGTATATGAAAATAGGGCTTGATCTCCTTTATCCTTAACGTCTTGAAGAATGTTAAGCACCGCTTCACGCTGTGCTCCCGTGCCTTGATCAATCGTACGTTTTAAGCTAACGTCTTCCGTCACACGTGTAATCTTCATCAAATTCACCTCATTCATGATGCTTCGACAACTTTTGATAATCGGTTAACTAAATCATCAATGCGTTCATCTTTTAACCGGTAGCTAACTGGGTTTACAATTAATCGAGATGTAATATCACCGATATGCTCTAGTTCAACCAGACCATTTTCCTGTAGCGTTCTGCCCGTCGAAACGATATCAACAATACGATCTGCTAAGCCGATAAGCGGCGCTAACTCAATCGATCCATTTAGCTTAATAATTTCCACCTGTTCTCCTTGTTCTCGAAAATAAGTGGACGCGACGTTCGGATATTTTGTCGCTACTTTTTGCGCAATCTCTGATTTTTTCGCATTGGGAAGGCCCGCCACTGCAAGATGACATTTGCTAATCTGCAAATCTAATAGTTCATAGACATCTCTTTCTTCTTCAAGCATCACATCTTTTCCTGCAATACCTAAATCAGCTACGCCATACTCTACGTAAGTCGTTACGTCCATTGGCTTTGCTAAAATAAAGCGCATGTTTTCTTCTGGAATATCAACAATTAATTTACGCGAGTCATCAAACTCTGGAGGAAGTTGAAAGCCTGCTTGACGCAAAAGTTGAGCAGCTTCTTCAAATATTCTTCCTTTTGGCATCGCAATTGTTAGTAGTTCAGTCATTATTGTCCCCCCTTGCCACGTTTACCAATAAGAAACGATACTTCTTCAAGGCCAGCTGTAAATACGTCGACATCATCAACGCCTACAATATCTTGAACAACGACACGTTTACCTGCACGTCTTTGTTCAGCCGCAAGCGCTATTGCTTCTGATAACCGCTCCTGGCTATATAAAACGCCGTAAACAGGCACTTCTTCGTATGCTTCTTCATCTAGCGCTTCAATTAAACGGTCAAGCTGAATACCAAATCCAGTTGCCGGTGTTTTCGTTGAAAATTGTTCTAATAATTGATCGTAACGTCCACCGTTCCCAATATGAAAGCCTACGTGCTCAGCAAAGACTTCAAATAAAATGCCAGTGTAATAACTCATGTGACTTACAAGGTTGAAGTCAATTTTAATTTCTTCCGTTACGCCATAAGCGTCCAGCATGTTCCAAAGGCTTTGAAGATCCTCAGCAAGCTTTTTACCTTCTTTATTTTCAACAAGCTCAATAGCTTCTTGGATTTTTTCTTCTCCACCACGTAAGTTTAAAAGCTGTAAAAGACGCTGTTTATCAATGGAGGAAAGGTTTAAGCTCTTCACGTGATTACGATAACCAACATAATTTTTCTCATATAAAAAGCGGCGTAAAACATTGGCACGCTCTTCGTTTCCGACAATCTCTAAGAACAATGAGTTAACGAATCCAATGTGGCCAATGGCTACTTTAAATGATTTTAGCCCAGCACGCTTTAATGCACTAATCATCAACGCAATCACTTCTGCATCGCTGCTCATTGTTGCATCACCAATTAACTCAACACCAATTTGCTCAAACTCAGCCGGTCGACCACCTTCACGCTGCTGAGCTCGAAAGACATTCGCTTCATACGCAAGGCGAAGTGGTGAGTTATTTAAAAGTTTTGATGCTGCCACGCGCGCAAAAGGCGTCGTCATATCAGGTCGTAAAACAAGCGTATGACCTTCTTTATCTAATAATTTAAATAATTGTTGATCCAAAATGGCCGATGCGCTTCCAACCGTTTCAAAGTATTCAAGAGTAGGAGTAGCCATATATTGATAGCCCCAGCTACTAATTTCTTCTGCTAACTGATTTCGAACTTGCTTTTTCTTTTCAAAAAGAGATGGTAATGTATCCCGCATACCTAAAGGTTTTTCAAACATAAACAGCTTTGACATTATGACACTTCCTTTTCTCAACTTGGTTGCATCTATTTCTATATAAACAACTAATTTTCATCATAGAAGATCACTTTTCGCTTTATCACACTAATGTATTAGCGAAATAACAAATTAAAGTTATTAGTAGTTTACACCCCTTATAGGTAATCGTCAACTCATATAGCGCTATTTTCTTACAAAAAAAGCCACTCCTTATTGATAAGTCGTGGCTGATTCGTTTTCTTCTGTGCGCTTTTGCATTTCTTCTTTTGTATAAATGACCCTCATTGGATTTCCTCCAACAAAAGAGCCAGGCTCTATGTTTCTATGTACGACTGTTCCCGCAGCAACAATTGCTCCGTTACCAATCACTACTCCAGGTAAGATTGTACTATTAGCTCCAATCATTACCTCATCACCAATGATTACATCTCCAAGTCGATATTCTTTAATTAAATATTCATGGGCGAGAATCGTTGTGTTATATCCAATTACCGAGTTTTTTCCAACCGTTATCTTCTCTGGAAACATAATATCAAGCATAACCATCAGTCCAAAAGAAGTTTGAGGCCCTACCTCCATCTGTAAGAACGTCCGGTAAAGCCAGTTTTTAAATGATAAAAAAGGAGAATAGCGAGCAAGCTGAATGACAATAAAGTTACGCATTACCTTCCAAAATGGAACGGTTTTATAGACGTGCCAGAGCGAGTTAGGTCCTTCGACAAGAAATCGCTTCGTCTTTCTCACTGCTCTTTTCCTCCAAGCCATGGAATCAAGTCTTTCATCTCTTCTAAGATAACATCTGGCTCATAAGAAGCAATGTGTTCTCTTCCTTTTGCACTCCAAGCCACACCAGCTGTTTTCGTACCTGCATTTTTACCAGATAGGATGTCATGATGGTTATCTCCTACCATAACAGCTTCTTCTGGCTGTGCATTTAAAAGTACTAATGCTTTTTCGACTGGCTCTGGGTGAGGTTTTGCATGCTGCACGTCGTCAATTGCAACAATTACATCAAAAAATTGATCCAACTTCGTAAGTTTTAGCCCCAGCATGACCGTATTAATCTGCTTTGTTGTAACGATAGCCAACTTATACTTCTGATCATGTAACCATTTCACCGTTTCAAATACGCCTGCAAACTCTGTTACAAGTTCATCATGATGACTTAAGTTATGAGTACGGTACGTGTCAATCATTTCGTGTACTCGCTCTTTATCCATCTGTACAAAAGTGTCATAAAGAGGTGGCCCCATAAACGCCAAGACATCTTCACGTTTATATTGCTCGGGATAATAATGATTTAATGTGTGCATAAAAGATGAAATAATTAATTCATTTGTATCAATTAGCGTTCCATCTAAATCAAATAGAACGGTGTTAATGCTCATATGAAACTTCCTTTCTATGCCTTACTTCATTTTCTTTCCACATCCGTGAAATCACAATGGTTAACACAAGTGCAACAACTACCCGAATAATGAGCAGCGGCAGTACAGGAATACCTAGCGGAATAAAAATTAACGTATCTTCTACTACAGCATGACAAGCGACTAAAAAGATGAACGCAAGCGTTGCGTCACGCTTACTAACTCCCTCTTCTTGTACAGCTTGAATCATGACGCCAGCTCCATATGCCAACCCTAGTAGGAGACCTGTCACAAGCGTTGTAGACGTATTTTCTTTCATCCCTAATAAGCGTGTAAACGGACCAAGCATTGAGGAAAGCTTATCGAGCCACCCAATATCTTTCAGGATTTGAATTCCCACCATAACTGGAATAACAATAAGAGCCAGCTGTAGAATTCCAAAACCTGCTTTTTCAATCGATTGCCAGATGATTGCTCCCCATCCGCTTACTTCCTCGTGCTTCGTTGCTAAAAAACCGTACTGTGCCTGTTCGCCTCCGCCATTCCATACTAAGTTAATGATAATGGCTGAGATCACAGCGAGCCCGATACGAACCGATAAAATAACCCATAGCTTCACACCAACTTTTAAAGCTACGCTCGTTTCAATTAATAAATTATGAGAGAAAGACAGCATAACGGCTAGAATAAATACTTCTTTCACCGTTAAATCCAGTGATAAAATCCCTGCAATTCCCGCATATAAATTTAACAAGTTCCCCAGCACAAGTGGAATGGCTGCATCTCCCGATAGCCCAAATAACTTCATTAAAGGTGAAATTAACGTAGCAAACCAATCCAGCACCGGCGTGTATTGAAGGAGTGAAACAATTAGCGTTACTGGAAAAATGACTTTTCCTAGTGTCAGCGTTGTTTTGAGTCCTCCCATAATCCCCTTTTGTATCGACCTAAGCATTCCCTCACCCCTGTTTCTTTTTACTTGTTTCCAAATACGTTTCCTTATTTGTTTTTCGACGAATAGCAATAATAATGACTGCTACCGCAATTAAGACAAGCGAAATGACTTGTGCGATGCGCAGCGTATCCGTCAACATCAAGCTGTCTGTACGCATTCCTTCAATAAAGTATCGCCCAATTGAATACCAAATAACGTACGTTAAGAACAGTTCACCTCTACGCAAATTGACGCGTCTTAGCGCAATTAACAGAGCAAATCCGGCTAAATTCCAAAGCGATTCATATAAAAACGTAGGGTGGTAATATGTACCGTTAATATACATTTGATTAATAATAAATTCTGGCAGGTGCAAACCTTCTAGAAAAGCACGTGATACTTCTCCACCGTGCGCTTCCTGATTCATAAAATTCCCCCAGCGTCCGATTGCTTGACCAAGAATAATACTCGGTGCCGCAATGTCCGCTAGTTTCCAAAATGAAATCTTTTTCACACGTGAAAAAACAATCCCAGTTAAAATTGCTCCAATCAATCCACCATGAATAGCAATTCCACCTTTCCAGATTTGAGGTATCTCATTCAAATGCTGTGAGTAATAATCCCATTCAAACGCAACATAGTATATGCGCGCACAAATAATAGCAATTGGTACTGCAAATAGCACTAAATCGATAAACGTGTCTTTAGGCAACCCACGCTTCGTGCTTTCTTTTGTAGCAATATACAGAGCAAGCAGCACACCAGCTCCAATAATGACGCCATACCAATAGATTGTCAGTGGGCCTAGCTCTAAAAACACACGATCAAGCGGCTGAATATTTGCTTCCATCAAACCACCCTTTCTTAAATATCTTCTCTGTCACCGTCTTCAATTACATCCGTTAAGCGATTTGAGAACTGCTCAGCTGCATTAATTCCCATCCGTTTCAAGCGGAAATTCATTGCGGCTACCTCAATAATAACAGCTAAGTTACGCCCTGGACGAACAGGTAACGTGATTTTTGTCACATCTGTGTCAATAATCTTCATTTTATCTTCTTCAAGGCCTAAACGATCATAATGTTTATTTTGGTCCCATGTCTCAAGCTGAATAACTAATGAAATACGCTTATAGCTACGTACTGAACCTGCACCAAATAGCGTCATCACGTTAATAATACCAAGGCCGCGAATTTCAAGTAAGTGTTCAATTAACCCCGGAGCATTACCGACCAGCGTATCTTGATCTTCTTGACGAATTTCTACACAGTCATCCGCTACTAGACGATGTCCACGTTTCACAAGTTCAAGCGCGGTTTCACTTTTACCAACGCCACTTTTCCCCATGATTAAGACACCGATTCCATAAATATCTACAAGCACTCCGTGAAGAGCTGTAGACGGTGCTAAACGACTTTCTAAAAAGTTCGTTAAATGACTTGAAAGTCTTGTCGTTTTAGAAGGCGATCGTAGTACAGGAACTGCTTCGCGTTCAGAAGCTTCAATCAATTCTTTCGGCACAGACATATCACGAGAAATAATAATGGCTGGCGTAATATCTGTACACATTTTTTCCGTTCGGACTTTCTTTTCTTCATCATCTAAACGCTCAAAAAATGATAATTCCGTTTTCCCTAATAGCTGTATGCGCTCTGCTGGATAATATGTAAAATAACCAGCCATTTCAATCCCTGGACGTGAAATATCACTTGTTGCAATCGGACGGTCAATTCCTTCTTCTCCACTGATTAACTCTAAATTAAACTTTTCAATTAAGTCTTTAGTACGAACTGTTACCACCTGAAATCCTCCTTTAGTTTAAAACCATGTACCCATTAGCTTTTTGTCTATGATAGTATTTACCATTAAAGGTTCACTCTATTTTATCATTAAAAGCAAGAGAAGAGAAAACAAAGTAGCGCTAGCTTCGTTGAAGCTAGCGCTACTTTATTTGGATCGCAACGGATCAATAATAACCTTTTGAATCAATAGGTTCAGAATGGACATAACAATAGCAGCTAAAATAGCTGTACCAAATCCATCAATAACAAACGAATCACCCATAATACCTTGCGTAATCATTAACGTCGCTGCGTTTATGACGAATAAAAACAGTCCAAGTGTTAGAAATGTCACTGGTAACGTCAAAAGAATTAAAATGGGTTTCACGATAATATTTAAAATGGATAAAATGATGCTGGCAATAATTGCAGCACCAATCGACGATAGTTGAAATGCATCGATATAACCTGCAATTACTACAAGTACAAGAGCATTAATTAAAATGCTAATAATCCCTCTCACAAGCATGCTTATTAGGCTCCTTCTTCATTTGGCAATACAAAGATTAAAATGAAGTAGATAACTACCAGTGGTGTTCCAATAACGAATAGAACGCTCAATGCAAAAATCAGTCGAAGAATCGTAGCACTAATCCCTGTATACTCGGAAATTCCGCCGATAATTCCAGCCAATTTTCTATTTCTGCGTGATCTATATAACTTTTTCATTTATCAATCTTCTCCTTTTCCTAATCATTCTGATTACAAAAGGCTTCTTTATATGCCAACGTTTTACTTAATTGTGATTGAACCAGCTTTAGACTCTGCTAATAATTTATACGATTTAGCTGTTTCAAGATATGCTCGGAAGCGCATCTGCTTCATGACCGTCTCTTTTTTCTCTTCAATTACCTCCATTTGAGGTAAGTTACAGACGAATTTACCTAGATTTGATTTCAAATCTCCTTCGATGCCAAGATGAGACGGCGTATAAAGCTCGATATGCCCCGTAGTCGTTTTTAAAAATGCTAACTCAACACGCTCTCCTTTCAGGTACCCTTCAATATCTCCATTAAAAGTTTGCGCATCGATTTTTTTATAATCCCCATCAAATTTTATAGAGCCGTTAATCGTCTCCATCTCACATTTTGATGAGAAAACGCGTGAGAGCTCAATGTGACCATTAGATGTTTCCGCTTCAAGCTGTCCACTATTCACTTCATAAAAGCGAATTAAACCGTTGGCTGTTTTGGCCTTTAATTCTCTTACATTTAATCTTTCCCCTTCAATAGGTCCATTAAACACACGTACATTCACTCTCTCATACTCGGTTTCAGGTATATAAACAGTCGCCTTCACCTTCATATGTTTTTTTTGCACATTAAATTTTAGCTTCCCGTTCTCAATTGAAAATAAGACATCTTTTAAAAACGCTTGTCGCGCTTGCTCCTGCCCCTCTACCTTATAAACATCTGATTCGCACTCGATTCGCACATCCGGACTTCCCCATGGTTTTACCTTCACACTTCCGTTTGCAATATCGATATCAATTGCCTGAATATAAGCTTCTGTTTGTTGGAAAATATGCTGAACTTTAACTGAGGGCCCAAAGTTAAAGTCTAAATCAACGTCCTTTACTTTTTTGACTGTCTGATCGACAAAGCTAAATAGCTTTTCTTTAAAGGATGCAGACGAAGGTTTAAAAGTCGAAGAACTGCTGCTCGATTTACCAACATAAGGCGTCAACTCCGATGATGCATTCACTTTTACAGTTGGCTCAGGGTTTGCTTCAAGTGAATTTAAAAGCGTTAATGCTTCATCTACCGTCAACTTCCCCTCTTCTACCATCTGTAAAATCTGCTTGCGCTTTTCTAGCATGTGACTCTCTCCTTTTGGTTTATAATTTCATCTATCTTAGCTCGTTATTTCATACTTTCACTGCCTTTTTATTAAAGAAAAAGCAGGCTATTATGTAATACGGTTTATGCTACAAAAAGTTTCAATATACATAAAATAGAAAAAAGCGCTACCTTTAGCGCCTTTTTTTCTATTTTATGCTTTGCCAACTGTTTGAACTTCCTTTATCTTCTCATCTATACGCTTTCGATCACGTTCTAAAATTGGCTTTAAATACTTACCTGTATAGGAACCTTTCACTTCAGCGACTTCTTCTGGTGTACCTGTACCAACAATTTGACCACCTTGATTTCCGCCTTCAGGTCCTAAATCAATTAAATAATCTGCTGCTTTAATAATATCAAGATTGTGTTCAATAACGAGAACCGTGTCACCATTTTCAACGAGTCGTTGCAATACTTTTAGAAGTCGTGCAATATCGTCAATATGCAGACCTGTTGTTGGCTCATCTAAAATGTAAAGCGTTCGGCCCGTTGATCGGCGATGCAGCTCAGAAGCTAGCTTTACACGCTGCGCTTCCCCTCCTGATAGGGTTGTAGCAGGCTGCCCAAGCGTAATATATCCAAGTCCTACGTCATAGATTGTTTGTAGCTTACGCTTGATTTTCGGTATGTTTTCAAAGAAATGCAGAGCATCCTCGACCGTCATATCCAGCACGTCTGAAATATTATGGTCTTTATATTTAACTTCTAACGTTTCGCGGTTGTAGCGCTTGCCATGGCATACTTCACAAGGTACATATACGTCCGGCAAAAAGTGCATTTCAATTTTAATGATTCCGTCTCCACGACACGCTTCACAGCGACCTCCCTTTACGTTAAAGCTAAAACGACCTTTTTTATAACCACGTACTTTTGCTTCGTTCGTTTGGGCAAATACGTCACGAATGTCATCAAAAACACCCGTATACGTAGCTGGATTAGAGCGCGGTGTACGTCCAATTGGAGATTGATCAATATCAATCACTTTATCTAAGTGCTCAATTCCTTTGATTTCTTTATGCTCTCCAGCCCTACTTTTGGCTTTATGAAGCTTTTGAGCAAGCGTTTTGTGTAAAATATCATTTACCAGCGTACTTTTCCCTGAACCTGATACGCCTGTTACTGCTGTAAACGTTCCAAGTGGAATACTTACCTTCACATTTTTTAAATTGTTTTCTTTTGCACCTACAATGTCAATCATTCGGCTCTTATCAATTGCGCGGCGCTCTGTTGGCAGCGGAATAAAACGCTCTCCCGATAGATACTGACCTGTTAATGAATTTGGATCTGCCATCACTTCTTTTGGTGTTCCCTGTGACACAACCGCTCCTCCATGCACACCAGCACCAGGACCAATATCAATTAAATAATCGGCAGCAAGCATCGTATCTTCATCGTGCTCAACAACAATTAATGTATTCCCAATGTCTCTCATATCTTGCATCGTTCGAATAAGGCGATCATTATCACGCTGATGGAGACCAATGGACGGTTCATCTAAAATGTAAAGAACCCCTGTTAAACGTGAGCCAATTTGCGTTGCTAGTCGAATACGCTGTGCTTCTCCACCAGATAACGTTCCAGCTGAACGATTAATTGTGAGGTAATCTAAGCCCACATTCACTAAGAAACTGAGGCGTTCTTTAATTTCTCTTAAAATCATGTCTGCAATTTTCATTTCTTTATCAGAAAGCTGCAGGCTGCTAAAGAAATTGTACGCTTCTTGTACAGAAAAATGCGTCACGTTACCGATATGCTTAGAATCAATTAAAACAGCAAGCGCTTCTTTCTTTAAGCGGTGGCCCTTACACATTGGACAAGGCTGTTCGGCCATATATTTTTCCATTTGCTCACGAATATAATCAGAGCTGGTTTCATGATAACGACGCTCTACGTTTGGAATTACACCTTCGAACAAGATTTCATTTTCACGCACTTGTCCAAAGTCATTTTCATAGCGGAAATATATTTTTTCGCCATCGCTTCCATGCAAGATTTTATCTAATAAATGCTTAGGTAAGTCTTTTACCGGCACGTCCATATCGATGCTATAATGAGCGCAAACTGCTTCTAGCATTTGTGGATAGTACTGAGAACTTGTTGGAGCCCATGGAGCAATAGCATTTTCTCGTAATGTTAACGTATCATCCGGAATCACCAGTTCATGGTCAACTTTAAGCTTCATTCCTAGTCCATCACATGCTGTACAAGCACCATAAGGACTGTTGAATGAAAACATTCTCGGTTCAAGCTCTCCAATTGAAAAACCACATTTTGGACATGCATGATGCTCACTAAATAAAAGCTCTTCTTCACCAATGATGTCGATAATAACCTTTCCATCACCGAGTTTTAGAGCCGTTTCTAGGGAGTCAGATAAACGAGACTGTACGCCTTCTTTTACCACGATTCGATCGATAACCACTTCAATCGAATGTTTTTTATTTTTGTCTAGCTCAATTTCCTCTGTTACTTCGCGCATTTCTCCATCTACGCGCACACGCACGTATCCTTGCTTTTTAATATCTTCTAAGGCCTTTACATGCGCACCTTTTCGCCCAGACACAACGGGAGCCAGCACTTGTAATTTTGTACGCTCTTTGTACTCTAAAATACGGTCCACCATCTGCTCAATGGTCTGAGATGTAATTTCAATCCCGTGGTTTGGACAAGTCGGTCTCCCTACACGCGCAAACAGCAAGCGTAAATAATCATAAATTTCCGTAACGGTTCCTACAGTTGAACGAGGGTTGCGGCTCGTTGTTTTTTGATCGATTGAGATAGCCGGAGACAAACCTTCAATGGAATCCACGTCCGGCTTGTCCATCTGACCAAGGAACTGCCGAGCATACGCTGATAATGACTCCACGTAACGTCTCTGACCTTCTGCATAAATCGTATCAAAAGCAAGCGATGATTTACCAGAACCTGATAAGCCCGTTAGTACGACCAGCTTATCACGTGGAATTTCAATATCGATATTTTTTAAATTATGAGCGCGCGCGCCCTTTATTACGATTTTCTCCATGGCCATCTTGCCATCACCCTTCTGCTTTTAATTCTAAAAGAAGATCACGAAGCTCAGCTGCTCGTTCAAAGTTAAGAGCTTTTGCTGATTCCTTCATTTCTTCTTCCATTTCTTGAATTATTTTTTGCTTTTCTTTTCCAGTCATTTTATCAAACGCAGGTGCTTGATCGTAGCTTTCAGTATCCTCAGCTACAATTGTTGCTCGAATTGCACCTCGAACTTCTTTTTGAATTGTCTGCGGCGTAATGCCGTGTTTTTCATTGTATGCTTCTTGAATGCTGCGACGACGATTCGTTTCACTAATCGCAATTTCCATCGAGTTAGTGATGCGATTTGCGTACATAATAACGTGACCATTAGCGTTACGAGCCGCTCGACCAATTGTTTGGATAAGTGAACGCTCTGATCGTAGAAATCCTTCTTTATCTGCATCTAATATCGTGACAAGTGACACTTCAGGAATGTCGAGTCCTTCCCTTAGAAGGTTAATTCCAACTAAAACGTCAAATTTACCAAGACGCAAATCACGAATAATTTCAATTCGCTCAAGCGTTTTAATTTCAGAATGCAAATACTGTACTTTAATGCCGATTTCTTTTAAATAATTCGTTAAGTCCTCTGACATTTTTTTCGTTAGCGTTGTAATGAGAACGCGCTCGTTTTTCGCAATTCGATCTTGAAGCTCTCCAATTAAATCATCAATCTGCCCTTCAATTGGTCTCACTTCAATATTTGGATCCAATAATCCCGTTGGTCGAATGATTTGTTCAATAACATCAGACGCTTTTTCAAGTTCATAAGGCCCTGGCGTTGCCGAAACGTGAACAATTTGATGGATATGATCTTCAAATTCATCGAATTTCAACGGACGATTATCAAGCGCTGAAGGAAGACGAAAACCATGGTCAACAAGCACTTGTTTTCGCGCTTGGTCCCCGTTATACATTCCGCGAATTTGTGGAATAGTCACATGTGATTCATCGACTACAAGAAGAAAGTCTTCTGGGAAGAAATCTAGCAGCGTGTATGGTGTCGATCCTGGTGGACGTAGCGTTAAATGACGAGAGTAGTTTTCAATTCCGGAACAGAACCCCATCTCTCTCATCATTTCTAAATCATAGTTTGTGCGCTGTTCAAGGCGCTGAGCTTCTAATAATTTGCCTGCTTCTCGCATCTTTTCAAGCTGTTCTTGAAGCTCTTTTTCAATATTTTTAATCGCTACTTTCATCTTTTCTTCTCGAGTGACGAAGTGAGACGCCGGGAAGATGGCCACGTGTTCTCTATCGCTAAGGACTTCTCCGGTTAAAGCATCAACTTCTCGAATACGATCAATTTCATCTCCGAAGAACTCAATGCGAATGCAGCGCTCATCTCTTGATGCTGGGAAAATCTCCACCACATCTCCACGCACGCGAAATGTTCCGCGTTTAAAGTCGATGTCATTGCGTTCATACTGCACGTCCACAAGATCTCGAAGTAGCTGATTTCGCTCCTTTTCCATGCCGACACGAAGCGAAACAACCATTTCTTTATATTCTTCCGGTGAACCTAATCCATAAATACAAGATACGCTGGCAATAATGATAACGTCGTTTCTCTCAAACAACGAAGACGTTGCAGAGTGACGTAGCTTATCGATTTCGTCATTAATGCTTGCATCTTTTTCAATAAACGTATCGGTTTGTGGAACATAAGCTTCAGGCTGATAGTAGTCGTAATAGCTCACAAAGTATTCCACTGCGTTATCTGGAAAGAACTCTTTAAACTCGCTATATAGCTGCCCAGCCAACGTTTTATTATGAGCAATAATTAAGGTAGGCTTATTAACCTCCTTAATTACATTAGAAATCGTAAATGTCTTACCTGTTCCTGTTGCACCTAATAACACCTGCTGCTGTTTTCCTTCATGAATACCTTTGACAATTTTTTCAATTGCCTTGGGCTGATCCCCTTTAGGTTCATATGAGGATACTAGCTTAAATTGATCTGCCACAGAGAGGCCTCCATTTCATTAGTGTTAAAATTATAGCACTGTAATCCTTAAAAACACGAACTTATATTCGTATTTTATCATTTCTTTTTATATAATGGAACTGAATAGTATTGGACTGTTCAAATTTTCCTTATTTCTTCATCTCTCCTTTGTATACCCAGTCTGAGCAAATATATAATCCCATTGCGAATTAGCTGGAAAATCGGACAAAAGAAGCGCTTTGCGACCTTATAAAAAGTGTGATACATTTAATTAAAAGTAAGAATATGAAAGGGGTTTAGTACAATCCAATGAGCTCAATTAAAATAAACGACTCCTTTATTTTAACCAGTCCATCTACATCCATATCCCAAATAAAATCGGAACTTTCTAACTTTGAATATGTCATCGTTTTTGATAAGCATTATTACATCTTTCATACAAAAGAACAGTTTGCCCTCCAGAGTGCTTCGATGAGCATGCCTATTATTGATTGGATTCACAAAACCAACTGGTCTCCTTCTACTATCTCTACTTGGCTTGACCTCAAAACATCAAAGGTTAACTGGGAGCGCCCAGTTCTTATTCAAGCATATGAAACTAATTCTATTCACGGTGTACTTCACCCTTCTGACTGGATTCACTATCTACAAGCTGAAAATGAAGATGTTTTCTCTTATTTTGAAACATTAGGAGAGACGATCAACGACGCCGTAACCGTTGTTGACGATAAAGGGAAAGTAGTGCTATGGAATACCGCCGCTGAAAACACTTACAAAATTGCAAAACAAGCAATTGTTGGCGAGTTCATCAATACGTATTTCGATGATGAGTCCATTGTGCTACATAAAATCTTAAACGAAGGTCGACCGATTCGGGGAGCTTACCATAAGCCAAATAAAGAAACGCACGTGTTAGTGAATGCTTCTCCTATTGTAAAAGGCCATAAAGTTATTGGTGCAGTGGCAACTGAGCATGATATTACCAATATTATTCGACTGCACGAAGAAGTGGAACAAGACCCACTGATAGGAGATAAGAGCTTATTTTCTTCTATTATTGGCGAGAACTCTACCCTTGAAGAAGAAATTGAAATGGCTAAAAAAGTTTCGTCTACAAATATTCCTATTTTATTAACGGGTGAAGTAGGATCTGGAAAAGAGCTTCTTGCTCAAGCTATTCATTATGATAGCACAAGGCGAAACGAACCCTTTATTACGCTAAACTGCGCAACCATTCCTCCCGGCCTCATTGATATGGAGTTATTTGGATATCAACAAGGCGTGTTTTCACAGCCTACAACCGATAAAAGGCCTGGGAAATTAGAGCAAGCAGCAAACGGCACCTTATTTATTCAAGACGTTCACAAGATGCCTTTAGACGTTCAAATTAAACTGTGTGACTATCTGGAAAACGCCGCTTATTACATGACGGGAAGTAATGAGCAAGTTCAGGTTAATACAAGAATTATGGCTTCAACCTCTGTACTGTTAGAGAGCTTAATTGAACAAGGAGAGTTTTATGAAGGTCTCTATTATCAACTAACGGTCATTAATATTCATATTCCACCGTTAAAAGAGCGTCAGAATGAAATTCCAACGCTCATTACACAATTTATTGAAGAATTCAGCACAAAGCACGAAAAGGTAAAACCAACTCTTGATGAAGAAGTGGTTGAAACGCTTTGTCATCACGATTGGCCTGGTAATGTAAGAGAACTTCGAAATACCATTGAACGGTTAATTTTACTTAACGATTTGCCAACTATTACGGCACAGCACTTACCAGCTGAGTTAAAACGCCAAATCACTCTTCATGAACCCTTGAATGAAACCTCATCTGAAAAGCAGCTCATTCAAGATACGCTAAAAAGAACCTATGGTAATAAGAGCGCCGCAGCTGATTTATTAGGGATTTCAAGAGGAACATTGTATAACAAAATTAAAGAATATGGTTTGTAACGAAAAAGAGTTTGGGACATAACAAAATGATTGCTTCTAAAAGACGAACACTAGCTGTTCCCATCTCTTTGATTTGTCTCAACCCGTTCGTTCCATTGCGCTACGGCCACTCGCTTTCCGCGGGGAGGAACCTGAGCTTCCTCGCTGCGCTGCGGGATCTCAGTTTTCCCTCTCTTTCCCGCAGGAGTCGAGTGTCCTACGCTCCATTCCACCCTGTTTCCAACATTGTTTTCACAATCAACAAAAAACCTGAACGATTAAAAGTTATGAACTCTCAGTCGTTCAGGTATAGTAAGGAATGAACTACTTATGTCTCAGTCTCTTTTTCGTTACGCTGATTGATTATATTCTTCAAACTCACTTTGCGTTTTCTCGTTCGGAGCAGGTGTTAATAAGCTTACTACTACAATTCCAACTAAGCTAATTAAGAAACCCGGAATCATTTCGTATAATAAATCCGATAATCCAGGGATTTTTGTCCATACAACAACCGTCACGGCACCAAGCACCATACCTGCTAGCGCTCCCCATTTGTTCATTCGCTTCCAATAAAGGCTCAATAAGATAACAGGGCCAAAAGCAGCTCCAAATCCAGCCCATGCATAGCCGACTAACGATAAGATTGTACCACTTTTATTAAATGCAATCATGACACCAATGATGGATACAAGAAGTACAAATCCACGTCCAATCAACATTAGTTCTTTATCACTTGCTGATCGGCGGAAAAATGTTTTGTACAAATCTTCTGTCAATGAGCTCGAAGTTACAAGAAGTTGTGATGAAATGGTACTCATTACGGCTGCTAATAATGCTGCTAATAAGAACCCTGTAATAATTGGGTGGAATAAAATTGTGCTTAACCCGATAAATACTGTTTCCGGGTCAGCAATTTCTAGACCTTGATTCGTGTAATAAGCTAAACCGACAAACCCTGTCAGCATGGCTCCAACGACTGAAACAAGCATCCAGCTCATTCCAATACGACGAGCAGGCTTGATTTCTTTTACAGATGAGATAGCCATAAATCGCACGATAATATGTGGTTGGCCAAAATAACCTAACCCCCAGGCAAACAGCGAGATGATACCTAAGAAGCTTGTGCCACTAAAAATATTGAATAAGTCCGTATCAATGTTTCGAACCTCACTCATTGCCGGACCAAATCCACCCATCTGTGTAAGAACTACAACTGGCACAAGGATTAAAGCAACAAACATTATAATTCCTTGAACGAAATCGGTCCAACTAACGGCTAAAAAGCCACCAAACAATGTATAAGCTACGACTACTCCAGCTACAACCCATAAGCCTATCTCATAGTCTAGATTCAGCGTTGTTTCAAAAAGAACGCCTCCTGATACGATTCCTGATGAAACGTAAAAAGTAAAAAATAGAATAATAACAATAGCCGAAATCATACGTAGCATTTTGGAATCATCGTTAAAGCGATTTTCTAAAAACGCTGGAATGGTCATTGAATTATTAGCCACTTCTGTATACTTACGAAGACGAGGTGCAACAAACAGCCAGTTAGCATATGCACCTAACGTAAGCCCAATTACAATCCACGAAGCGCTTACCCCCTGAACAAACATAGCACCAGGCAACCCCATCATCAACCATCCACTCATATCTGAAGCTCCTGCACTTAAAGCCGTTACGCCTGGGCCTAGCGAGCGTCCTCCCAATACATAGTCTGATAGATTAGAAGTCCTTCGGTACGCATAATAACCAATTAACAACATACCGATCATGTATACCACAATGGAACTTAACAGCTGAATCTCCATCAAATCTCTCCTCTCAAATTTGCATAGAAATAATATACTAGATTTTAATTCAGAAGTAACCAAAAATTTTATGATAAAAAAATAATCAGAAAGGGCACAGTGCCCCTCTGATTAAATCCATTTAAATCTTTCTAGCTGTCATTTTCCCTTGTGTAAATAGAAGTAGATAGTCATAGCCACCCGCTTTAGAGTCCGTTCCTGACATATTGAAACCACCAAAAGGATGTACTCCTACCAACGCACCCGTACATTTTTTGTTAATGTACAAGTTTCCGCAGTGCATTTCATTTAGAGCAGTCGAAATACGATTCTCATCGCGAGAGAAGAATCCGCCCGTTAACCCGTAATCTGTATCGTTATAAATCTCAATTGCTTCTTTCCAGTCAGCTGCTTTTGCCATCGCAAGAACAGGCCCAAAGATTTCTTCTTTCATGATGCGGGCCTGCGGACTCACATCTCCAAATACAGTTGGTTCGATATAGAAGCCATTCCCTTCAGCCGGACCACCGCCTGTTAGAAGCGTTCCTTCACCTTTTCCAGTCTCAATATACGACAAGATTTTATTGTATGCTTTTTGATCAATTACTGGACCCACTGCATGATTTTCTTCCGGCAGTCCAATGCTAAGCTTTTTCGTACGTTCTACGACCTTTTCTACCACTTCATCATAAACAGATTCCACGATAATTGCACGAGAACCTGCTGAACACTTTTGTCCTTGGAAGCCGAATGCTGCTGCCACAATTCCATCAGCAGCTGCATCTAAATCAGCTGTTTCATCTACTACAATTCCATCTTTACCGCCCATTTCAGCAATAACACGCTTTAACCAAATCTGTCCAGACTGTACTTTAGACGCCCTTTCGTAAATACGACAACCAACTTCACGTGAACCCGTGAAGGAAACAAAGCGTGTTTTTGGGTGCTCAACCAAGTATTCGCCTACTTCAATACCGTCTCCTGGCACAAAGTTTAAGACTCCTTCCGGTAAGCCTACTTCTTTCATGAGCTCCACAAATTTAGCCGCAATAACCGGAGCTGAATCAGCTGGTTTTAAAATAACTGTGTTCCCCGATACAATTGCCGCTACGGTCGTTCCTGCCATAATTGCGAGTGGGAAATTAAATGGTGAGATGATCACCCCTACTCCAAGTGGAATATACGCCATTCGCGTCTTTTCACCATCTACAGGCGTTAATGGCTGATTAATGTGCGTCTCGCTAAGGCGAAGCATTTCTCTTGCATAAAACTCCATAAAATCAATTGCTTCTGCTGTATCTGCATCTGCCTCAGCCCAATTTTTCCCTACTTCATAAACGAGCATCGCAGAGAATTCATGCTTACGTTGACGCATCAAATCCGCTGCTTTAAATAAATAGTCCGCACGCTCAGCCGGTGAAACGTTCTTCCACATTTCAAACGTTGTTAACGCTTGTTGCATTGCTTGCTCCGCTAAAGCCGTTGTTCCTTTGCTCACGCGCCCAATGACGTCATCTTTACTTCCAGGATTGATTGACACAATATAATCTCCTGTATCAATTGTTTCGCTACCAATTGAAATTGGGTAGGTTCCCCCTAGCTTACCCTTTACTTTTTCTAACGCTTTTTCCATCGCTACTTTATTTGCTTCAACTGTAAAATCAGTGAAAGGTTCATTTTTAAATACAGATGGTTTTGTTGTAATTGTCATATTCATCTACCCCTTTATGTGAAATTATTTTACAAAATTCTTTAATACAAACCATACATTCGCCGGGCGCTCAGCTAAACGGCGCATAAAGTACCCAAACCAATCTACACCGTACGGTACGTATACGCGCACCTTGTAACCTTCTTTAATAAGCTTATCTTGTAAATCAACACAAATACCGTACAGCATCTGAAATTCAAATTGATCCTTTGGAATATTCAGTTTTTTAACCAACTCTTTCGTATAGTCAATCATTGCCTCATCATGGCTTGCCACGGCTGTGTAGTTGCCGTTTTCTAAATGCATTTTAATAATTTCTTTAAGGTTTTCATCCACATCTTTTTTTGCTGGAAATGCTACTTCAGGTGACTCTTTATATGCCCCTTTTACTAAGCGTAAGTTTGCTTGATATTGATTTAGGTCTTTAATGTCTTGCTGCGTACGATATAGATATGCTTGAATCACAATTCCAACGTTATCATAGTCTTTTCGCAGCTCTTTATATATATCTAGTGACTGCTGACAATGAGCATAATCTTCCATATCAATTCGAACAAAAATCCCATGCATTTTGGCAACCTCAAGAATTCTGCGCATATTATCCATGCAGAGCTCTTTGCTAATATCTAAACCAAGAGATGTCATCTTCAATGATAAATTCGAATTAACATTTGAATGAGCAATCGCATGTAATGTTTGCACACACATATCGGTAGATTCAGCCGCTTCCTCTTTGGTATACACAAATTCTCCAAGGTGATCTAACGTTGCAACCTTACCTGCAGCGTTCAGCTCTCTACAAGTGTTAATAGCAGATTCAATTGAATCACCTGCCACAAATCTTGCCGCACCCATTCGTAGACCATACCTTTTTGCTAATTTATTCATTGAGTGATTTTTGCCTAACGATTGAAACATCGTTCTCATTAAAACCTCCATCAATACCAAGCCTCCTTCATTACATTAAGATTTAAAAAGATTCTTAACTTACTATATGTTCAGTATACTCTCCTTTCTACAATTTTGTAAACGCTTTCTATATATTTTTTGAACAAATTTGTTTATTTTTTATAAAATATACACTTTTGTTCAATTCGTAACTTGATTATATCTAACACAATAGGAATATACTAGAAAATTGTTAAGACATCTGCCATACTTTTTTTACAAAAAAACGAGTTTGGGATATAACAAAATGATTGCTTCTAAGAGACGAACAATAGCTGTTCCAATCTTTTTGGTTTGTCTGAACACGTTCGTTCCATTGCGCTACGGTCACTCGCTTTCCGCGGGGAGGAACCTGAGCTTCCTCGCTGCGCTGCGGGATCTCCGTTTTCCCTCTCTTTCCCGCAGGAGTCGAGTGTCCTACGCTCCATTCCACCCTGTTTCCAACATTGTTTTCACAATCAACCAAAAAACCTGAACGATTAAAAGTGAGAAACTCTCAATCGTTCAGGTTTATCATTGGCTGAATTACTTATGTCCCAGCCTCTTTGTCACTTAAACAGCTTCCGATGTTAGCTGCTTGTAGTTATGAACGAATAAAATACCTAGCTCGTGATGTTCATTATCATACAAAGCGCGCTGAGCAAAGCGAACCTCGCCAGAATAATCAAGCACCTCTAATTTACAGAAAGCACGATTATTAACCTGAAGCGCTGCATAAAATTTAGCAACTTCTGATACAGGAACACCGTTTACTTTCGTAATTAACTCTCCAACCTGTAAGCCCATTTTTTCAGCGGGCGATCCTGGAATAATACCCAATATGATAACACCTTCTGATTTTTTTGTGAAAAATGGTGCAGCATTCTCATCTGCTAGACGTTGCTTCGTACTAATCCACTGTCTAACCACAATGGCGAGAGCCGCCACAACAAATGAAAATAGCGGAACAACTAATGTCACAAGCGCCACTAAGACCAAACCAACACCTAAAAACAACACTCTTTTTCCAGTAAATGAAATCGATGCGCTTGGCAACATACTTTGAATGCGCTGGCTAAAACCTATAGCAAATGGAACAAAAAATAAGCTAAATGACGTTTGACCTACTGTAAGCACTGGCCACCAGCTGAAGGTAGATGTAATTGCATCACCAGGAACTAATAAAAACACAGGAACAACCCAAAGCTTTTGAGAAAAGTGAGCACCAATCTCTTGGCCTCTTTTGCTCTTAATGATAGCAGGAGAGGTTCCTTTTACGCCAAACTTCCAAATCAAATATCCTTCTGCTGCTACTAGTAGCGCTAACAAAAACGTTAACGATGGTAAATTTGCATCCTTTAATTCAAGTGACCATGTATGAACAATCCCATCTCCAATTCCCACATTTGGAATAACTAGCGTAGCAAAAATGGTTACGCCCAATACATAAGCGGGCGATAACCACCGAAATGTCCACGGCCCACTCAAAAGAAAAGTAATCAAAGCAACAAACACAAGTGTTCCAATCGTTACGTATGTCCCTACTAAAACAGTGCAAATTGAAAGGATAACGCCAATAATAATGCCTGGAAAAAATAAATACTTCGCTTCTAAGATAAAATCAAATACCCGAACATGAAAGTTTTTTCGTTCACGCTTAACGCGTGCCAGACCAACAAAGAATGAAACCAGTAAAAATAAATAGGTGAGCGGATGTATAAAAAGCTTTCCCGCTCCTTTTAGGATTTCTATTACAATTTCCATCTTTCCACCGCCTACTACTCCCTCAACTTCTTATTTTTTATTTATCACCGCAGATTTGTATGTATAACCAGTAATTTCATTTTAACAAAGTATGATAACAACCGCCAATGTTGTTTTTTTCTAAAAAACAGTCCTCCAAGTACTATGAGAAAAGGAACAAATCATTCATATTTGTATGTTAACTGTCCGTTATACACATATGTGTTCAATTCTATTTACCAAAAAAAAAAAAAAAAGAGTTTGGGACATAACAAAATGATTGCTTCTAAAAGACGAACACTAGCTGTTCCCATCTCTTTAGTTTGTCTCAACACGTTCGTTCCATTGCGCTACGGCCACTCGCTTTCCGCAGGGAGGAACCTGAGCTTCCTCGCTGCGCTTTGGGATCTCAGTTTTCCCTCTCTTTCCCGCAGGAGTCGAGTGTCCTACGCTCCATTCCACCCTGTTTCCAACATTGTTTTCACAATCAACAAAAAACCTGAACGATTAAAAGTGAGAAACTCTCAATCGTTCAGGTGTAGTAGAGGCTGAACTACTTATGTCTCAGTCTCTTTTTCTTACTTCTTTATTAAAATTTACGCGCTGCTTCTTTCGCTTTTTCAATGCCGCTTGCTTTAATCTCTTCTGCTTTTGCAGGCATTGCATTATGACCTTCTACAAATAATCCTTCAAATGATGGAACTCCAAAGAAGTTCATCATAATACCAATGTAGCGATGTCCCATCTCCACATCTGCTGCTGGACCTTCTGAATAAATACCGCCGTTTGCTTGGATATGAAATGCTTTTTTATCTGTTAATAACCCAACTGCTCCTTGCTCTGTATAGCGGAATGCTTTTCCTGCTACAGCAACAGAATCTAAGTATGCTTTCATAACAGGTGGGAATGAGAAGTTCCACATTGGATTTACAAATACATATTTATCAGCATTTGCAAATTGATCGCTCAGTTCATTTAAACGAGCAATTTTACGCTGCTGGTCAGCTGATAGCTTATCAAATGCTTCACCTGCTCCTAATTTACCCCATCCACCAAAGATATCTGCATCTAATTGTGGGATATCCTCTTTATAAAGGTCAATGTGTACAACCTCATCGTTTGGATTTTCTTCTTTATATGTGTCAATAAATGCTTTTCCTGCAGCCATACTAAATGAAGTTTGATGGTCATGCGGATGTGCTGTAATATACAATACTTTTGCCATGTTGAATTCGCACCTTTCTTTCACTTTTTAATAACTATGTTACTAATAGTAACTTAGGTAATCTTTTTAGTCAACTATTTTATTCTCATTTAAATGATTACCCTGTTTGTTAGTATGCCTTTTAAACATAAAAAAAAAAAGACTGGTAAAAGTCTTTTTAAAAAGTTGTAGCAATAGTCAACGCTTGATTCATTGCTTTTTCTTTAATTTCTTGTGCTTTAGTTGGAAACTTTACCTGACCTTCAATAATAATGCTTTTAAAGGATTCAATCCCAAAAAAGTCCATCATTACTTCCAAATAGCGATGTCCCATTTCACGGTTCACTTCTGGTCCTTCTGAATAAACATCACCTCGCGCTTGAATATGAAGTGCTTTCTTTCCTTTTAACAAACCTTCAGCGCCTTCTTTTGTATATGTAAACGTCTTGCCTGATACAGCAATTGCGTCAATATAAGCCTTCATAATGGCAGGTACCGAAAAATTCCACATCGGTGTAACAAACACGTATTTATCTGCTAGTAAAAATTGTGCACCTAGTTCTGCTAGGCGTCCTACTTTCATTCGTTCATCTGATGATAACTCTTCTAAAGAACCTGTTTCACGCAGCTTCTTCCAACCGTTAAACACATCTTTATCTAGAAATGGTATGTCAGCCGTATATAAGTCTAAATGAACGACTTCATCATTTCGATTTGTTTCTTGATAGGTTTCAATAAATTGCTTACCTACCGCCATGCTTAATGATTCATCTTCACTTAGTGGATGTGCAGTAACATAAAGAACGTTTGCCATCTTTGACATTCCTTTCTGTAGCTAGTCTTCTGCTTCTGTGCTTGTTAGTCTTTGATCCAACTTTCTGCCCATTGCGTAATCGGACCTAAAATTTGCCCTAATTCTTTTCCTTTTTGAGTCAGCGTATATTCTGTGCGAATCGGACGCTCCGGTATAACAGTGCGTAGCACAATACCATGCTCTTCTAACTCTTTAACTCGCTCAGTTAGTAACCTTCTGCTTAAAGCCGGAATCGCCTCATTGAGCTCGCTAAAGCGCTTTGGACCACTCATCAGTACATAAATGATTAATCCTGTCCATTTTTTACCGATTAGTTCAAAGCTCTTCTCTACCTTTGGCTGTAATTCTTTTTGTTCTTCCATATTAGTGAGCTCCTCCTTTATTAATATGGATGAAAAACCAACTTGTTCACTTATTGTAACAGAAAAAGAGAATAAACATGCTCACTATTTCTACAAAAACCCCCTCTCTGCAAGCCTACAGAGAGGGGGTTTTTCTGTTCATTCATTATTCGCTCGCAAGCTTTAGAGCTGTTTCTAATTGACGGTCATCTTCTTTTGACTTGATTTTTTCGAGCAGCTTTGTCTGAAGTAATGCCGCTGTATCTTCATCAATTTCTCCCGTCACTTTTTGATCATTTGTTTTTTGAAACGCTTTTACAGCCGTTTCTGTTTCTTTACCGAAATATCCATCGGTACGGCCAGGTTCAAACCCTAATCCCTTTAACATTTGCTGTGCATTTTTGATTTGATCATCTGTCATATTAAATTTTAATGTTTTAGTAACTTGAATTGGATTTGTGTAGTAATAGTCAGGCTGTTTTACTTCAACAGTTGGCTTAACTCCTTTTTCATTAATCCAATTGCCATCTGGCGTTAACCATTTGTAGAACGTCAGCTTTAAGTTACTGCCGTCTTCCATTGGCACTGCTTGCTGAACTGTTCCTTTACCATATGATTTTTCACCAACGATGTCATATCCGCCAGCTTCTTTTAATGCACCAGCTAAGATTTCTGAAGCAGATGCACTACCACCATCGATCAGTCCTACAATTGGATAATCTTTTGGTTCTTTTAAAGAAGACTTAACCGTTTGACGATCACCGTCACGCTCTTCAATTTGTACATACGGCTTGTCACCTGTTACAAGTTCTTCTAACATTTTCTCCACGCTTTGGAGATAACCACCTGGATTTCCACGCACATCAAGGACAAGTCCTTCAATATTTTTCTTTTCAAGTTCCTTTAGCTGCTTTTTAAATTCATCTTGGGTAGATTCAGAAAATGACGTAATCTCCATGTAGCCAATTGATTTGTCATTTACTTTCTTCACAGATGAATAAACAGTTTCAATTGGAATTTCATCACGTACCACATCAACTTTCATCATGTCTTTTACACCGGGACGCTGAATATCTAATTTAACTGTTGATCCTTTTTCACCACGAATTTTTAACACAGCATCATAAAGCTCTAATCCTTCAATGCTTTTACCATCAATTTTTAAAATTTGATCGTTGGGCTTTAAACCAGCTTTCTCAGCTGGTGATTCTTTAAATGGTGCTACGATTGTGACTTTACCATCTACCATGCTAACTTCTGCACCAATTCCTTCAAAGGATGAGTCAAGTGATTGTTCAAACTGCTTTGCTGTTTCCTTATTCATATAGGACGAATGGGGATCATCAAGCGTCTGTACCATTCCTTGAATAGCACCTTCTAGTAATTTTTTTTCGTCTACATCCTTATAATATTGGGATGATATAAGGTCATAGGCTTGCTTAATCTTGTCAAATTCACCATTTACATCTACATTATTTGTCCCTGTAGCTGACGAGAGACTTGATAAACCAACGCTTCCAGCGCTTGCATATTGTAATCCAAAATAAGTACCTACTGCTCCAACTACAAGAGAGAGCACCATCAATAATGCCACTATTTTCCGATTCAAGCTCTTTCATCCTCCTCAACCCTGACCCATCTCTTTTTATTATAATAGATAGCCTTGAAACTATGTAATAAAAAGGATGCATGTGTTATTTGTAGCAAAAGGCACCACACAAATCAAGTGTGATGCCTTTTTGTTAAGATTTTATGATAGGCTTGTACAACATATGCACAAAATTAGAAGTTAATATAATTTTCAGGGTTTACAGCAGAGCTGCTTCCTTGCCAGTCTCCTTTGTGAAGTTCAAAGTGCAAGTGTGCACCGAATGAACGACCAGTATTACCCATGTAGCCTAGCTGTTGACCTTTTCCGATTGACTGACCGCTAGACACATTATAACTTTCTAAGTGAGCATAAACAGATACCCAAGTTTGGCCATTGACGTTATGGCGTACAAATACAACATTCCCGAATGATGATGAGTAATACGCTCGAATAACTGTGCCATCCGCTACGGATACAATTGGTACACTACTACCACGTTTTCCAATATCAATTCCGTAATGCATGCGACCAAATTTTTCACGGTAACCATATCGAGATGTGACTGGTCCGTTAGCTGGACGCATGAATGAACCGCTTGTTACAGCTGGTGCTGGTGCAGCTTCTGCTTTTTGAGCTGGCGCTGCGCTTGGTGCCGATTTTG
The DNA here is from genome assembly GCF_056820425.1 of Priestia sp. KCTC 13724. Classification (NCBI taxonomy): domain Bacteria; kingdom Bacillati; phylum Bacillota; class Bacilli; order Caryophanales; family Bacillaceae; genus Priestia; species Priestia sp. KCTC 13724. Next base: position 52,867 of record NZ_JBXDLD010000165.1, read on the forward strand.
CTGCTGGCTGTGACTGGCTTGCCTTCGCTTCTGCTTCAGCTCTTGCCTTTGCCTCCGCTGCAGCTTTCGCTTTTTCACGCTGCTCTTGTTCCCAAGCTGCCTTTTCACCTTCTGCTGCTTTCTTTTGATCTGCTAGTAGAGCCGCTTCTTCTTCTAAGCCAACAATTTCATCGTTTACTGATTGCTCTTGCGATTGTAACGTAGCAATTAATTTATCTTTTTCATCGACTTGCTTCTCAAGATCTGCTGACAATGTTTCAAGGTCTTTTAGCGCTTTTTCAAGTGACTCTAGTTTTGTTTGAACAGCTGTTTCTTTTGTTTGAAGTTCTTTTTTGTCTTGCTCATGTTGAATTAATAACTCACGGTCTGCTTCTACAATTGTAGATACTGCACTAACACGGCTGATAAAGTCACCAAAGCTTTGTGAGCCTAGTAGAACTTGCATGTAATCCACTGAGCCACCGCTTTCCTGTAACGCTACAGCTCGATCTTTTAACAGTTCATTTCGCTTTTCAATACGTTCTTTTACTTCTTCAATATCTTTTTTTAATTTTTCAATTTCTTTCTTTGTTTCTGATATTTCAGACTCACGATTTCGAATTTTCTCGTTTGTCTCACCGATCTTCTCATCTAAACGCTTCATTTCGGCTTCTGTTTTTTTCTGTTGCTCTTGTAAAGATTTAATTTCTTCTTTACCTTCATTAATGTTTTTGTTTACATTTGAACTTTTTTCATTTAAATCGCTAATCTTTTTATCAATGTCTCCGTTTGCATAAGCGATATTCCCCGAACTTAACCATACACCGCTTAGCCCGACAAAAGCCGCTGCTGTAACCGTTAATACTTTGCGTTTCATTTGTCTGTTCTCCTCATTTGTACGTGTTTTTTTATGTACTTATCATCTTTATATGTAAGAAGACAAATCTAACGTTTAGGCTAGATTTGTCGTGGTACTGAATAATATAACTTATTTTTTTAAGAATTTTCGAACTGATAGCATACTTCCCCAAACGCCGATAAATCCACCGACTACAGCAAGTAATAGCGCAATTTGAAGCGTGAATGGGAACGTTGGTAAAAGCTCAAAATATCCGTTGAATTTTGGCTCAGATTGGTTGAATACAAACGTGTATACACCAATTAAGACACCGATTGGTACAACTGAACCTAATAATCCAAGCAGCAAGCCTTCAATGAAGAATGGCCAGCGAATAAATAGGTTTGTTGCTCCTACTAATCTCATAATCTCAATTTCTTCACGACGAGCAACGATGGTAATCTTAATTGTATTAGAAATTAAGAACATTGCTGTGAAAAGCAAACCGATAATTAAAGCAATTCCAATGTTACGGGCAACTTCTAGGACGTTAAACAGTTTTTCAACTTCACCTTGTCCGTATTGCACATTTGTAACATTCGAGTATTTTTCAACTTCTGTAGCAACCTTAGCTACATCGTTTGGTGTTTTTGTTTTGACAATAAATACGTCATTTAATGGGTTTTGCTGTTCAAAAGGCTCAAATGCTTTCCCTTCTTCACCCATACTATCAATTAAGCTCTTGAGCTCTTTGTCTTTAGAAGAAAATGACACCGTATCAACACGGCTAATTGCTTTTAACTTCTCTTCAATAGCCGACTGCTCTTCATCTGTAGCTGCTGGATCGACGTGTACTCGAATTTCAACGTCGTTTTCAATTAACTTGGCTACGTGATTTAGGTTAAGCATAAGCGTTAAAAAGACACCAACTAGTAGTAGGGTAACTGTTACCGCACTAGCTGATGCAAAAGTCATCCACCCGTTTCGACTAAGACTTTTTGCTCCTTCTCGTAAGTGGCGACCGAATGTTCTAGCCTTCATATCCGTAATCACCTCTTACTTCGTCACGCACAACTTTTCCATTTTCAATAGCAATTACTCGTTTACGAATTGCATTTACAATTTCACGATTGTGAGTTGCCATTAAAATCGTTGTGCCACTTTTATTAATTTCTTCAAAAATGTCCATGATCTCCCAAGAAGTTTCAGGGTCTAGGTTCCCTGTCGGCTCATCTGCAATGACCACTTTTGGTTTATTTACAATAGAACGCGCGATTGATACACGCTGCTGCTCTCCACCAGATAGTTCATCGGGGAACGCTCGCATTTTATTTTTCAGCTTTACAAGATCAAGCACTTCCATTACGCGCTTTTTAATTTCCTCTGGGTGCTGCTCAATCACTTCTAAAGCAAACGCCACATTTTCATATACCGTTAGCTTTGGTAGAAGCTTAAAGTCTTGGAAGACTACCCCAATATTACGACGGAAAATTGGTACCTTGTGACTTTTAATTTTGGCTACGTTTGAGCCATTGACAATGATATCGCCCGTAGAAGGTTTCTCCTCGCGATACATCATTTTAATAAATGTAGATTTACCCGCTCCGCTTGGTCCTACGATATAAGCAAACTCACCTTGATTAATCTTGATGCTAATCCCATTGATTGCTTTCACACCGTTCGGATACGTTTTATAAACATTTTGCATTTCAATCATCAGTTATCACCTAATCAAGTGTGTTATTTTCATTCCCCGTCTTTCGACAAAGAATTACAAAAAAATAAAAAAAAAACGACTCATTTCAGTTGCTTTCTCATTATAACATCACTTTTCGAGAATTTAAGCCCTAAAAATATTACATTTTTATTTCAAATATGACATTAGTCGGATTCATACACCTTCCTATATCCCCCTAAAAAGGAGTCTGCTCTCAAAGAAATTTAGAAAAACAGCAGGACTATCCTCGTCTATATTTTGTAAAAAAATAAAACGAGAAGCTTTTTTGCTCCTCGTTTTGCATCATTTCTTTTCGGCTAACCACTCGGCAATTTTGCTCGCTTCCTCTTCGCTCACCAAGCCTTTTGGCATGCTTCCTTTTCCATTATTGATAATGTCTTCAATTTCTTCTTGTGAATATTTCGCACCAGTCTTCTCAAGGTTTGGTCCTCTTGCACCTTCAAGGTTTTGGCCATGACAGCCCGAACAGTTTTGTTGGTAAAGCTCTTCCCCACTTGCTTCAGAAGCTGTTTCAGAAGACTCATTCCCTCCACCGCACGCTGCCAATGTAAAAGATGCTCCTGCAATGATTGCTAATGCTAATTTCTTCATGGCTATTCCTCCTCATTCCATAATAAAATTAACCATTTTGTGAAGTTTTTCACTCTATTATAACCTACTTACGAACGTTTAAAACCCTCTCCTAGTACCTCTGAAGCGTCTGCAACAATGACAAATGCAGATGGGTCAATTGCTTTAACCGTTTGTTTCAATTTTGTGAATTCTGTTTGTTCAACTACAACCATTAAAATTGGTCGCTCTTCATCCGTATACCCCCCGTAGGCTGACAAACGCGTCACCCCCCGGTCAATTGTATGTAAAATTTCATGGCGCACTTCTTTTTCTTTATTGGTAATGATGAGCACCATTTTTGAGCGCCCGACGCCTACTTGGACAAGGTCAATGGTTTTACTTGTGACATAAAGGCCGATTAGCGCATATAGCCCTCGTTCTAGATCAAATACGAAAGCAGCCGCAATCACAATGAGCCCATCAATTAAAGCTACACAAATACCGAGCGATAACGATGTATACTTATGAATAATTTGCGCAGCTAAATCCGTGCCTCCAGTGGATGCGTGTCCTCGAAACACCAGACCTAACCCAACACCCACACCAATTCCACCAAACAACGCTCCAAGAAGCGGATCAGTTGTAGCTGGCTCAATATCGCTTGTTAATAAGACAACAAACGGTAAAAAAACCGTACCAATTAAGGTTTTAGCTCCAAATTGCCAACCAAGTAGCAACGCCCCTAAAAGAAAAAGCGGTACGTTAAAAGCCCACTGAACATAGGCTGGAGACCAATTAAATAATGCATTTAAAATTGTGCTGATACCGCTTACACCACCAGATGCAATACGGTTAGGAAGTAGGAATATATTAAAGGCTATCGCGACGATACTTGCTCCAACCATGACATAAACAATTTGCAGCAGTCGGTCGGATACAGAAAATACGTCTCGTTTCAATCTTTTCATGATAGTCACCTCAGTTAACGACTTTTACCATAGCGTATGTAACTTTTAAGCAACTCATGCTGTCAGAAAAAAACCCTGGTTCCACGCTTGCGCGAAAATCCAGGGGTAGCTATCACTCTTAAATATGTGAACGTAAGTAGGCATCAATAAATAAATCAATGTCTCCGTCCATTACGCTTTGTGTATTTCCGATTTCAGTATTTGTACGGTGGTCTTTTACAAGAGAATATGGGTGGAATACATAAGAACGAATCTGACTTCCCCAACCGATATCCTTTTGCTCACCGCGAATTTCGGCTAGCTGTTCTTGCTGCTTTTCAATCTCTAGCTGATAAAGCTTCGATTTTAACATTTTCATCGCTTGCTCACGGTTTTTGATCTGTGAACGCTCTGTTTGACAAGAAACAACTACGTTAGTTGGTAGATGGGTAATACGAACAGCTGAATCGGTCGTATTAATATGCTGACCACCCGCACCACTTGCACGGTACGTATCTACTTTTAAATCCTCTGTACGAATATCAATATTGATTTCATCGTTAAACTCAGGCATGACGTCACATGATACGAACGATGTATGACGACGACCAGATGAATCAAACGGCGAAATACGTACAAGACGGTGTACGCCCTTTTCTGCTTTTAAATAGCCATATGCATTATGACCTTTAATTAGTAACGTAACGCTCTTAATTCCAGCTTCGTCTCCAGGAAGATAGTCTAACGTCTCAACCTTAAAGCCTTTTTTCTCTGCCCAGCGCGTGTACATACGCAGTAGCATTGAGCCCCAGTCTTGAGATTCCGTTCCGCCTGCACCCGGGTGAAGCTCTAGAATGGCGTTGTTCTTATCGTAAGGCTCACTTAATAAGAGCTGTAGCTCAAATTCATTCATACCTGACGTTAACTGTTTTAATTCGTCAACTAGCTCGGTAGCTAAATCTTCATCGTATTCTTCTTTTACAAGCTCATACGATACTTGTAAATTTTCATACGTTTCATCTAAGTGATTAAACTGATTTACAGCATCCTTTAAGCCATTTGCTTCATTGATAACTGTTTGTGCTGCTTGCTGATCATCCCAAAAGCTTGGATCAGCCATTCTTTCATCTAGCTCATCGATACGAGCTTGCTTGTTATCGAGGTCAAAGAGACCCCCTAAAGTCCGCTAATCGCTTAGCTGTTTTCTCTAACTCTTGCTTAATTTCTACTAAATCCATTGTTCAAACACCTCTATCTTATTTTTGACACACAGGAAGGAAATGGGGGCTGCCCATTTCCTTCCTGACGGTTGCTATCTGTATGTGATTGTAACACAGTTTGTCGCTAAACCAATAATGCTTCCTTACTTTTATGCTTCTTTTCCGCAGCAGTTTTTATACTTCTTACCGCTTCCGCAAATGCATGTATCGTTACGACCTACATCAACTGCGTTGACTTTTGGCTTTTTTTTCGCAGGTGCATCCCCTTCTTTTGGATGCACAGCAGCTTGTCCTTTCGCTACTTCTTGACGTTCAAGGTTGTTGTTAATCTCTGCTTTCATCATATACTTCGTCACTTCTTCTTCAATTGTGGCAATCATGTTTTCAAACATCGCAAAGCCTTCCATTTGATACTCGCGAAGTGGGTCTGTTTGACCGTATGCACGAAGGTGAATACCTTGACGTAGCTGATCCATCGCATCGATATGGTCCATCCATTTTGAATCAACCGCGCGAAGAACAACAACTTTTTCAAACTCACGCATTTGTTCTGGTTCAAGCTGGTCTTCTTTTTCGTTGTAGCGCGCTTTTGCATAATCAACAAGCATTTCTACAATTTCTTCAGGCTCTTTACGGCGCAACATTTCTTCCGTGATTTGCCCTTCATCTAGAATATTAGCATTTACATAATCAACAATACCTTGTAAATTCCAATCTTCTTCTAACTCATCGCTTGGCGTGTACGTAGCGACAACTCTTTCAACCGTTGATTGGATCATGCGCTCTACAATATCACGCAGATTTTCTGAATCCAACACTTCAAAGCGCTGCTTGTAGATTACTTCACGCTGCTGACGTAATACATCATCATATTGAAGCAATTGTTTACGCGCATCGAAGTTGTTACCTTCTACTCGTTTTTGCGCAGATTCAACGGCTCTTGTCACGATTTTACTTTGAATTGGCTGTGAATCGTCCATACCAAGGCGATCCATCATGGACATCATGTTATCAGAGCCAAAGCGACGCATCAGCTCATCTTCCATTGAAAGATAAAATTGAGAAACCCCCGGGTCTCCTTGACGACCAGCACGACCACGCAGCTGGTTATCGATACGGCGTGATTCATGACGTTCTGTACCGATTACGGCTAAACCGCCTGCTTCAATAACACCTTCGCCTAACTTAATATCTGTTCCACGTCCAGCCATGTTTGTTGCGATTGTCACCGCGCCTTTTTGACCAGCGTTTTCGATAATATCAGCTTCACGCTCATGCTGCTTTGCATTTAAAACGTGGTGCTTGATACCTTTTTTCTTTAATAATGAAGACAATAGTTCAGACGTTTCAATCGCTACTGTACCAACAAGCACAGGCTGTCCATTCGCATGGCGCTCAGCGATATCTTCGACAACGGCTTTGAACTTGCCTTCCATCGTTTTATAAATTAAGTCTGCTTTGTCATCACGAGCAATGTCTTTATTCGTTGGAATTACAACTACCTGCATGTTATAGATGTTTCGGAATTCTTCTTCTTCCGTTTTCGCTGTCCCCGTCATACCCGCTAGCTTTTCATACATACGGAAGTAGTTTTGAAACGTGATTGTTGCAAGCGTCATGCTTTCGTTTTGAATGTCGACATTTTCTTTTGCTTCAATTGCTTGGTGAAGCCCATCGCTAAAGCGACGCCCTTTCATTAAACGACCTGTAAACTGATCGACGATTACGACTTTCCCGTCTTCTACCACATAGTCAACGTCATTTTGCATCGTTACGTGTGCTTTTAACGCTTGGTTAATATGGTGGTTTAAGGCTACATGCGAGATATCGAACAGGTTTTCAATACCAAACGCTTTTTCAGCCTTAGACATTCCGTCCTCAGTTAACTGAACACTTTTGGTCTTCACATCAAACGTATAGTCCGTTTCTTTATCAAGCGTGCGAACGAATGCATTAGCTTGAATATAAAGAGCCGTTGACTTTTGAGCAGTTCCAGAGATAATCAACGGTGTACGCGCTTCGTCAATCAAAATGGAGTCAACTTCATCGATTACAGCAAAATGAAGGGGACGTTGTACCATTTGTTCTTTATAAAGCACCATGTTATCACGTAAATAATCGAATCCTAGTTCGTTATTTGTTGTATACGTAATGTCAGCAGCGTACGCTTCCTGCTTTTCATCCTTTGTTAAGCTGTTTAAATTCAAGCCAACCGTTAAGCCTAAAAACTCATAAAGACGCCCCATTTCAGTTGCATCACGGCTTGCTAAATATTCATTGACCGTTACAACGTGCACGCCTTTTCCAGTAATGGCATTTAAATAAACAGGCATAGTTGCAGTTAACGTTTTACCTTCCCCTGTTTTCATCTCAGAGATATTCCCCTCATGTAAGGAGATACCACCCATTAGCTGCACTTTATAAGGATACATGCCTAACACACGCTTTGCCGCTTCACGTACAACTGCAAAAGCTTCTGTCAGCATATCGTCTACAGATTCACCATTTTGATAACGTTCTTTAAAGTCTACTGTTTTCTCACGAAGCTGATCATCTGTCAGCGATGCCATATCAGGACCCAACGCATCAATCTGTTCAGCCATTCGTTCTAAACGACCGATTTGGCGTTGATTTCCGTCAAACACTTTTTTAAATAATCCAAGCATATTAAACGCTCCTCTATTTATAATCAATACATCTTGTACTTGTTATTTCCTTATTATAAAACATTCTGAATAAAATTGTAACATCGGGGCTAGACAAGTAGCAACTTATACCCATTATTACTCAACTGATGATTTGATAAATACTGCCTAGAACGAACAGGATAAGCAACGTAAACTAGACATCATTAAAAAAGACAGCGAGTAAAGCTCGCTGCCTTAGAAGTTACTGTATTTAGTTTGGCTCAATCAGGCCATATCGCCCATCTTTTCGACGATAAACGACATTGGTTGTATTTGTGTCGGCATTTGTGAAGACAAAGAAGCTATGACCAAGCATATTCATCTGTAAAATTGCTTCTTCACTATCCATTGGTTTTAAGTTAAATCGTTTTGTACGGACAAGCTCTAGCTCTTCTTCATCCGTTTCAGCTGCAACGGCAACGCTTGGGTCACCTTCTAACGCAGCGAATAGGTATTTTTCAGCACCTTTTTCACGCATTTTACGGTTCACTTTCGTTTTATGCTTGCGAATTTGGCGCTCAAGTTTATCAAGGACAAGGTCGACTGCGGCATATAAATCTGTATGCGTCTCTTCAGCACGTAATACAAGATCAGTCATTGGAATTGTAACTTCTATTTTTTGGTCGTTGTTGTATACTTTTAAGTTTACATTTACATCAGCATTAGGTGTACCATCGAAATAGCGCTCTAACTTGCTGAGCTTTTTCTCTACATATTCCCTGATTGCTGGAGTTACCTCAATGTTTTCGCCACGAATGTTGTACATCATATTCGAACTCCTCCTTTAATCATTGCTATACCTCTATATTTCTACAATACCCGACACTTTCCCTTCCTAAACCTATATTTTTTTTTGAAAATTCAGCGAATAAATTTTCAAATTTAAGAAAGTGTATGTTAGAACTAAAAAAAAGACCTTCTTCTAAAGAGAAGTCTTTTTTTTTCGAATTTTTACGTCTTCTATTCAGTTTCGCTTATCGTAAAAACTCCCATCGAATGTTTCATTTCCATACGGGTTAACATAACGATTAACATGCTGTTTTTTGGCCTTTGTTTTTTGAAGGTCCTCTTCAACACTTCTTTTCCATTTTAACAATGTTGAATCAATGATGGCATTCATGCTAACGATGATGTTCCCTCTCGAATCATTCTTGCTTTCTTTCGACTGAACAAGCTCGTCAATATACTGACTGCGCTCTTGAAGCAAGCCTTCCACTTTCGCAATCATATTCTCACGTTCTTCTGCAAGAAGCGGCTTTTGGACAAGGCCATAGAGCTCAGCCGTCAGTTCATATACGGAGTCGAGAGGCGTCACGCTTGTCCACCTGAACCATGGGTTTGCTTACGATTCATTTGAATAACCTGCTTCCACGTATCGCGAAACTCAACGGCATATCCCTCTACTTCGTCGAGGAGTTCTACGCGATTTTGAACATTGGCTTCAATTAAGCGCTGATTCATATAGTCATACATCGCCATCATTTCTTTTCCAACAGCAGCGCTTGTATCTAAAGTAACCATTAGCTCTTGAATAATCTTTTGTGCTTTAAGTAAGTTTTCGTTTTTCGCTTCAATATTGTGTTGTTCAAACCCAATACGGGCCATTTTAATAAATTTAATGCATCCGTTGTAAAGCATCAGCGTAAGTTCACCAGGTGAAGCGGTTTGAACTGCCCCTTGCTGATACGCTTGATAAGGATTTGATGCCATTTCCTTCACTCCTTCTCGTACTCTTTCTTCATTGTATTGCTATGTTTAAGCGAAATATTGCGATAGCTGCATGCTTTGTGCGTTTGAGTTTTGAATAGCTTTTTCCATTGCTGTAAATTGGCGCCAATAGCGGTCTTCTACCTGCACAAGACGACTTTCAAATCGACTAATTTGATCATCCATGTCACGTAAATTACGACCGAGCACAAACTGCGTATTCGTCCACGTTGAGCGGCCTGCACGCTGCTCAATTTTAGATACCGTATCCGCAACGGATTCACGAAGTCTGCGGACAATCCCTTTTTCACTTGTCGTTTCGCCATTTTTTGAAAATAAATCCATCACGGACTGCGGATCTTTCTCAAGTGCTTCTTTTAACTTTGTCTCGTTAATAACAAGCTTTCCACGGTCCATATAGTTCGTACTAGTCGTAATTCCAATATCCGTTAGCTGCTTGAATTCACCGGTGATGCCTGAAACAGCTGAATACCAGTTAGAACGCATTTGATTTAGTCCACTTGAAAGAATTGAATCGTTTTTTAACAATCCGCTCTTTGCTTTTTCTTCCCACTGCTCCGCTTGTTTATCTGTTAAGCTTTCACGCTGAGCATTGGTCAAAGGACTGTAATCACGGTAACGCTCTTCCGTAGTTTTGCCATTGAGTGTAGCGATGAGTTCATTGTACTTCGTCACAAAATCTTTAATCGATTCAACCGCTTTATCTGTGTTGTTGCTAACATTTACGCGCACAGGGGCCGTAAAGTTATCTTGAAGCGTAAAGCTCACGCCGCTGACTGTGAACGTATTGGACTTTCTCGTTGTTTGTAAGCCGTTGATTTCAAACGTTGCGTCAGTTCCGCTTTGTTCATTCGTTTGATCGAGCTTTAGCGTCTGCGTTAAAAAAGTACCTTCCAATTTCATTTGTGGACCCGTACCGCTTGCATCTGTTAAACTCCCGGTATCTTTACGCGTGAACATAATTTTATCTGTGCCCGAATCGTAAAATGCAGAAATCCCAACCTTGGAATTGTTAATCGTAGAAATAACGTCATTTAATGACTTCGTACCATCAAACTCGAAGTTCATTTTCCCATTCTTTTGATCATCTTCAATCGCTTTTCCATTTTCATCATAGGTTGTAATGGCAAATGACACGTAGTTTTGTTCATAATCAAACCCTTGTACCGTGCTATCTTTTACGAGTTGCGTACCAAACGTCATTTCACCGGTTGCTGGATCGACAAATACCTGGTCTGTCCCTAACCCTGTCACGTTGTCTGTGCGCACACTATAAAACGTTTCATTTCCATCTTTATCTTTTACAACAATTTGTCCTGGTAAGGTTGAAGCTTCAATTGCTCCTTTTCCTAACGAAACCTTCGTCGTGTCACTGGCTACCGTAATCGCGCTTTGATTGATCGTTTTAGTCTGCCACGTTAGCCCACCTGAAAACGCACTTTGCTGAGACCATAAGCTTTTTGATGGATCAATTTTTGTTGTTCCTGAAACTGCCCCGCTAATATTTTTAGCAGCCGTCGCCATCGTTACGTTTGATAACGTATATGACGCGTTACCTGCTGACGTTGTTGCAGTAGCCGTTACTTTCGATTCATCTGCTGAAGATGAGCTTTTCACCATATATGTTGACTGGAGCGTCATGTTAAAAGCCGAATCACGAAATTCCGTTAGCAATCGGTTCATTTCGCGATACTGGTCACGCTGCCATTCTGTTGTTTGCTTTTTTTGCTTTATTTTATCCAGCGGCATACGCTCCGCTTTCATTAAATCACTTACGATTTGGTCAATATCCATTCCACTTGCTAATCCACCAATACGAACCATTCTTTCACCGCCAATTACATTTTTTGATCAAAGATTAATCCCGTCAGCCGCTCCATCTCGGCATGCATATCTAAAAGCTTTTCGGGAGGTACCTCTCGAATCACCTCATTCGTATCCGCATTTACAACCTGAGCGAAATACGTATGAGACTTTTCATGAAGTTGAAAACGTACCGAAACAAACGTAGGTGCGAGCTTTTGATTAATCTCTTCCACCGCTTTTTCAAGCTGTGCAATGATTACTTCATTACTGCTTTTCGGCGCTTTTGACTCTGTTTCTAGCTGATTTTTTTCTTTTGATTGCTGAACGCTGGCATAGCTTAACACACTTGAATGAAGCGTTTTAGCTGAAATTGATGTCCCCTCCATCACAGCCACCCCTTAAAAAACACTCTTTTTTATTGTTATCGGAAACATTTATTTATTGTTTATAGGTAGTTCGCAGTACTTTTCCTCTTTAAAAACATGATTTCACATGAGATAAGGCTTGCTTTCTTAACAGGGATGAAGGTCACGAGCGCTACCTTTGTTATCCATTAATCTGTTTTATTTTCCTATTTCTTTAAATCTAGGCCTTTATTGGGGGCTTTTCGTGCTACAATGCTGTTAAAATTCCACATTGCCAAGATCCTCTATAAAGGAGCTACTCAGCCATGAAAAAAACGATCATTCCTTTTCTACTTGCCGGGATGCTCACAGCCTTTGCCGTTATTCATACAAACGAAAAAGCAATTAAAGAAACCGACTCGTATTCTACCATTCAAGCAAAAATCGAAACCTATGCAAAAAAAGAAGAGCCAAGCTTGTCCATTCAAGAAATACAAAAAGACGAAACCATCAACGGAGAAAAGCGCATCATTTTGTTCACCACAACCGATAAGCAAATTGGCTGTGCCATTCTGCAAAAAAACTACTTGAACCGCTATCAGATTGAATACATCTCTACTCAAGACCCCGCTCAAATCGAAGACAAATCGGCTTTATCGTCTATTTATGCATAAGCAAGAGTTTGGGATATAACAAACTGACTGCTTCTAAGAGACAAACAATAGCCGCTCCCATCTCTTTGGTTTGCCTGAACACGTTCGTTCCATTGCGCTGCGGGATCTCAGTTTTCCCTCTATTTCCCGCAGGAGTCGAGTATCCTACGCTCCATTCCACCCCTCGTTTTTCACAATCAACAAAAAGCCTGAACAACTAAGAGTTGTGAACTCTCAATCGTTCAGGCTTATCGTTGGCTGAAATACTTCTGTCTCAGCCTTTTTCATAAAAAAAGACCTTCTCACGGGAGAAGATCAATAAAAAAGGGGATAGGGGAATACCTTGATATTAGTATGGGCTGAATTCGTATTGTTTATACTCTACATGAATGAATTTCATAATCTGAACCCTATGTCTCGCAAGACTTTATAGACATCAAAAAAGGAGTACCTCC
>NZ_JBXDLD010000166.1:0-796 GCF_056820425.1 Priestia sp. KCTC 13724
CGAAAAATATTTTTTTGACACCCCACCAACGGCTCAAACCGTTGATAAATCAACATTTATAGAGGGAGGGTATTGAATTTCCATTTGTGATTATCTCTCTTAAAACAGATGAAGTGATTGGAACGACAAGATTTATGAATATTTCAAAAAATAACAAAGGTTTAGAGATTGGTTGGACATGGTTAACTCCTGAAGTGTGGGGGACAAGTGTAAATATAGAATGTAAATACCTTTTACTGAAGTACTGTTTTGAAAATATGAATCTACGTCGCGTGCAATTTAAAACAGATGAAAGAAATATCCGCTCTCAAAAAGCAATTGAAAAAATTGGTGGTACAAGAGAAGGGACATTAAGGAATCATATGATACGAAAAGATGGTTCTTTTAGAAATTCTGTATTCTATAGCATTATAGATAGTGAATGGCCCAGCGTAAGAAAAAAATTAGAGCTTCTTCTAAGTAACAAAGTGAATATAGCAACAAAATAAATCTTAGCTGGTCAGAATTGGCTGTATGTGAGTAAGTTTCAGAGCCATTATCTTATAAGGCATTTAATCTTAATTACTGATAATGAGTAAATTCAGTTCAAAATATTTCCATCTTATAAAATAAAAAAGACAAATACGCAAACCTGGTTTAGAATGAAAGCTCTGAGCCAATCATCCATCCAGAGGAGCGTTATTTGTCCAATGAATAGACTATCACATCAAGAAGAAATCTACAATGACTTAATAAAATGGAAGCTGCCCTTTTATTTCTCAAAACCTGTCATCAACCACTTAACCCACTTTATCGA
>NZ_JBXDLD010000167.1:0-58432 GCF_056820425.1 Priestia sp. KCTC 13724
CAGGATCAAACTCTCCGAAGAAATGTTTGACTTGCTCATAAAAGTTTAAAAAAATTAACGTTGACGTTTTTCGCTTTGTTCAGTTTTCAAAGTTCAACCGTCGCTTAGAAGCGACTTTTTTATATTAACAAGTTAAAAGTAACTTGTCAATACTTTTTTACTTTTTATTATCGCTCACTTGCGACATTTAATAATTTAACAGATATAAATAAAAAGGTCAATACTTTTTCAAAACTTTTTTATCAACTTTGTTTATAGATAATGATTAGTTAACTTGTACGCATTAATAATCGTCTTAGTAATACCTGTCTTTCTTTAATAACACGAGCAATAAACGGGTTAGATTCATATGTATGAGTCTGTATAGATAAATCTTTTAATTCTTTTAATAAAATAGTTTGCAGCTCTACTATTTCTTGTTCATTCAAAGATAACCTTCTCACGTATAGCACCTTTTCTTGTTTATTCTAACCATCGCTGGCAACTTTATATCATCTTTTATAAGAACCGATGATTATTTGTTATTTATCTTTCACACTTTGCATAGAAATTAGACAAGTACTACTTAATTAAATGAGGTGAAAACGTGAATGGATTTTATACAATAAAAGCTAAGCGCTTAAAACAAACCATGATTATTGTTTTATCAGCTTTGTTTACAAGCTTCTTCCTTTATGCTCAACATATGTTTGACTATCCCGTTTTCTCAACGGACGATGGACCACGGGCTGTTTATAAGGTTGAAGAAAAAGATTTAGAGGTAGCCTTAACTTTTAATATCAGCTGGGGAGACGAACGTGCTGTTCCTATTTTGGATGAACTTAAAAAACAAAAGATCAATCAAGCCACGTTCTTTTTATCTGCTTCCTGGGCAGAACGTCATCCAGATGTTGTTGAAAGAATTAAAAAGGAAGGCCATGAAATTGGAACCATGGGATATGATTATAACTCCTATACTTCTATGGAGCCAAACGAAATTAGGCAAGATTTAGCGAAATCACAGAAAGTTTTTACCTCTTTAGGTATTAAGGAAGTAAAACTTTTGCGTCCACCTAACGGACATTTTAATAAAGATATTCTAAAACTTGCAAATAAGATGGGGTATACAATTATTCACTGGAGCATTGACTCAAAAGATTGGACAAATCCAGGTGTTAAAGAAATTGTATCAAATACAACTAAACCATTACATGGTGGAGACATTGTATTACTGCATGCGTCCGATTCAGCTCAGCAAACTGCAGAAGCACTCCCTTATATCCAGCACTCTTTACAGTCTAAAAAAATATCAAACGTGACAGTCTCTACTCTTATTTCTAATACAAAAAGTGATATTCAAGATGTTAAATAAAAAACAACCGGGGGCTATTTAGCCGCTGGTTGTTTTCACTACTTTTGTGTTTGCTGTTAATTTAGGTAAGATCAAAAGCTGATATGTATTACAAATTAACAAAGGAAATAGCATTAAATACAGCCAGCTTTCTTCATTGGTACGAAGTGCAGGAAACCATTCCACTGTCGTAATTACAACAATAAAGAATAGAGCCGGCACAAAAGCCTCTTTTTTCGTGCTTTTAGCCTTTAGGTATGCTACCACTAAGCCGTACACCAAAACAAAAATACTAATTAAAAGGTAACTCAGCATAGATTCTCCCTCTTCAGCAAAAAAGCGATAGCGAAAATAAACTAAATCAAATAGTACAAAAATAATTAACACCAATTGTACGCTTGACCATAAGGATAATGAACGAAAAATCCCAATCCCAAATCGATGAATCGTTAAATATGCAAAAAAACCCATCTGACTAATAAGGCTAAAGATAAAGCCTACACCGATTAGCCACGTTAAAATTGATAAGATCTCTGCTACTTCTCCACCAGCAAATAACTCTTTGTACTCATTCCATCTCACCGCAAAACCAACGATAGATGTACTAAGCCCACCTACTATTAAGGTTGATAAAAAAAGTCGAACCCAATTGCGACTATTCAAGCTCATCCCCCCATAAAACCGTTAAGTAATCCCTTTCATAAATTGTACCAATCGTTTTTTAAAAAATCTAGAGGTGAGCAATGAATAAAAAATGCTCATTATCTCATATTAAGCGTAAGCGTATGTTGAAAGGAGCCCATCATCCATGAAAAAGCTACTCTTGCTCCTCTCTTATGTAGGGATATGCATGTTTTCATTAACTGCCTGTGCCCCTCAAGACGAGGAAAGTAACGGGATGGATTACGATCAAACAAAGAAAATGGTTGTTGATATTTTAAAGACTGATGAAGGAAAGAAAGCCATTGAAGATATTATGGATGATCCTAAACTTCGAGAGAACCTCGTGATGGATCAAGCAATGGTTAAAGAAACAATTTCTGAAACGTTGACTTCAGATACTGGCATTGAATTTTGGAAAAAAGCCATGAAAGATCCAAAATTCGCTGAGAGCTTTGCTAAAAGTATGGAAGCAGAGCATGAACGAGTATTAAAGCAGCTTATGAAGGATCCTGATTACCAAGCCATGCTACAGGACATTTTAAAAGACCCAGCAATGGAAAAAGAACTGTTAACCGTACTTAAGAGTAAAGAATATCGCACTCATTTACAGAAAGTAATGAATGAAACATTCGAAAGTCCTCTTTACCAATCAAAAATTCAGGATATCTTATTAAAAGCTGCTGAAGAAAATTCTGAACAACAAGGTCAAAAAGGTGAAAATAGTGACGAAGGCTCTTCTGAAGAAGAATCCGTTGACGCTGAAGAACAAGAACAAGATTAAAAAAGAGTTTGAGACATAACAAAATGATTGCTTCTAAAAGACGAACACTCGCTGTTCTCATCTCTTTGGTTTGTCAGAACACGTTCGTTCCATTGCGCTGCGGGATCTCCGTTTTCCCTCTCTTTCCCGCAGGAGTCGAGTATCCTACGATCCATTCCACCCTGTTTCCAACATTGTTTGCACAATCAACAAAAAACCTGAACGATTGAAAGTGAGGAGCTCTCAACCGTTCAGGTTTAACATTGGCTGAATTACTGATGTCCCAGCCTCTTTTTAATTATAGACGTTTTGTTCGCAAATATCCGCGACTTTTTGAGCGATTTCTTTATACACTTTCCCTAAACGATGAGACTTGTCATACACAGATGGAGCAAAGTCTTCTTCATTCCAATCTGGTTGACTTAAAGGAAGCTGGCCTAATAGCTTGGTTTGAAGTTCTTCAGCTAATTTTTGACCGCCACCTTTTCCAAATACATATTCCTTCTCACCAGTCAACTTACTCTCAAAAAAGGACATGTTTTCAACCACTCCAATTACTTCATGATCCGTCTTCAATGCCATTGCGCCGGCTCTTGCTGCAACGAATGCTGCAGTTGGATGTGGAGTCGTAATAATAACCTCTTTACAAGATGGAAGCATTGAATGAATATCTAATGCAATGTCACCTGTCCCTGGAGGTAAATCTAATAATAAATAATCTAATTCTCCCCATTCAACTTCTGTAAAGAAGCTTGTCAACATTTTACCAAGCATGGGGCCACGCCAGATAACTGGTGAATTATCCTCAACAAAGAATCCCATTGAGATTACTTTAACCCCTAATCTTTCTACAGGAATAATACGTTCTCCTTGTACCGTAGGACGCTGTGTAATCCCCATCATATCCGGAACGCTAAATCCGTAAATATCAGCGTCAATTAAACCTACTTTTTTTCCTAAACGTGCTAGAGATATCGCTAAATTTACAGAAACCGTTGATTTCCCCACGCCACCCTTACCACTCGCAACTGCGATAAATTGCGGAGGGTTAAGACTCGTAAGTAAGTTACCACCGTTCTTTTGCTCAGCGCGAAATGGTGCTAATTCTTCAGGAGTAAATTCAATAAAGCGAATTCCTACTGTTGCAGCACCAATTTCTTTTAGTTTTTCAACGATAGTTGATTGTAATGAAAGTTGTTCGCTCGTACCTGTTTTAGCTACAGCAACTTTTACACTAATATGCTTTTTCTCTTCTTTGATTGAAATTTCTTTAATTGCATCTGTTTCGTTTAATGATCTGTTTAAAAATGGATCTACAATTTCCCCTACTGCATCTTTTACCTGTTGTTCCGTAAGCATATTCCCACCACCATGTTAAAAGTCATTTTCCACTTTTAGTATACCATACTCTAATACATACAAGGTTACATGTTACCCTATTTTGCTTTTTCACCTGCAAAATAGCGACTTACTCCTTCATAGATAGATTCTGATACCTTTTGCTGATACTTTTTAGTTTCTAACAGCTCACGTTCAGAAGGATTGGATAAAAACCCGACTTCAACTAAGGCACCCGGTGGATCTGCATGCTTTAATAAGTAGAGAGTTTGCATGACTTTAGCTTCTCTTGTTGTGTTCTCTAGGTTTGCTTTTAGTTCATTTTGAATTAACTTCGCTACTTGTTCATTCTCTTTTAAAGAACCATGGTAAAACGTTTGAGCACCTTTCCAAGCTGGAGATGGAATAGCATTAAGATGTATGGTTAAATACAAATCTGCATTTGATTCATTAATGATATCAAGTCGCTTTTTTAAATCTTCAACCTTACGCCTGCTATATCCTTTTGTTTCTTTTTTAGCTAAATCCTTGTCTGTTTCTCGCGTCAATATCACTAAAGCACCTTGTTCTTGAAGGTAATCTCTGAGTTCAAGTGACATTTTTAACGTAATATCTTTTTCCAACGTTTCTTTTCCACCAACAGCTCCACCGTCAGGACCTCCATGACCAGGGTCAATTACAATGATTTTCCCGCTTAGAGGCAAAGAGAAAGAGCCTGACGATACCTTGGTACCAAATTGATATTGAATGATAAATGCAATAACAACAAACGCTAATAGCCCGCTTATAATTTTTACTTTAGACAAAAAATCCCCTCCCATTCCCACATACCTATTTACTTCTATATGGGACAAGGGGGCAATTTATGATTATTTTTCAACTAAGGCGAAGACGATGTCTACGAATACCCGTTTCGTATCCTTCATTCCACCACTCTTCTACATAAGACTGGCACAGATAATAAAGGCTGTCCTTAGAAACTTCATTTGAAGCGGAACATAGTACTTCAAATAGCGTGTCTGCTAACAGCTTCTCTTCATTTACACTGCGCAGCTTTGATTGTTCTGCTGTTTCTCCCCAAGTGAAAAACTTACTTGTTCTTGCTCCTAGCAAAAACGATTCGATAGCAATATCCATACAGTACTCTTCAACGTGGTATTCGCTCATCACATGCCACTGAAAAATAGGTCGGAATGTTTTATCAGCTTTTCTGTGTAGTTCCTCAATGGACAAATCTCGTAAGATTTTGCGCTCATACTTCATTTCTTTTTCGTATCGCTTCTCTTTAAACGTGTTCGCTTCATACATAAATATGCAAGACTCCTTTTTCTCATATTGTCTACACAACCTGTAATCTCATTCATTAAAAGCTAAGACAATATAAAAAAACCCTCGGTCTTTGAGACCAAGGGTTGAAACGATAATAGAAATTAACGTTTTGAGAACTGAGGTGCACGACGAGCGCCTTTAAGACCGTATTTTTTACGTTCTTTCATACGAGCGTCACGAGTTAATAGGCCAGCGCGTTTTAATGTTACGCGGTATTCTGGATCAGCTTCTAATAAAGCACGAGAAATACCGTGACGGATAGCACCAGCTTGACCTGCGTAACCTCCACCATCAACGTTTACAAATACGTCATAGTTACCTACAGTTTCAGTTAAAGCAAGTGGTTGCTTTACTACTTCACGTAGTGCAGCGAATGGGATGTACTCTTCGATTTCACGACCGTTAATTACAACGCGACCGTTACCTGGTACTAAACGTACACGAGCAACAGAGCTTTTACGACGACCAGTTCCATAATATTGTACCTGTGCCAAGATAATAACCTCCTTATTAATTATCCGCGAAGTTCGTAAACTTCTGGTTTTTGAGCTTCATGTGGATGTGTGTTACCAGCATATACATGAAGTTTTTTGAACATTTGACGACCTAAGCTACCTTTTGGAAGCATGCCTTTGATTGCTAATTCAAGCATTTTTTCAGAGTAGTTAGTACGCATTTCTAATGCTGTACGTTGCTTTAAACCACCTGGGTGCATGCTGTGACGGTAGTAAATCTTGTCAGTTAATTTCTTACCTGTTAATTCGATTTTCTCAGCATTGATAAGGATAACGTTATCACCAGTATCAACGTGTGGTGTAAAAGTTGGTTTATGTTTACCGCGTAAGATAGATGCTACTTCACTAGCAAGACGACCTAAAGTTTTACCTTCAGCATCAACAACATACCATTTACGCTCTACTTCGTTTGCTTTCGCCATGAAAGTTGTACGCATGAGTTTCCCTCCTAATTTTCATCAATAATAAAATTATTTCAACCTTATATTTCAACACGATTAATTTCCGGGGCTAACCGTGGGGTTAAAATACATACCATATGATATATTATATGTTTACACTACTAATGTCAAGAAAATGTTACACCAGGTTTAGTTGTCATAGAAAACTTGCCACAAATAGAGCCCTTCCGCCGGAGCTGTTTTCCCCGCTAAAGGCCGTGATTTGCTCTCTAATACTGCTTTTATATCAACAGGATCTATTTTACCTTGTCCTACATCTAACAATGTACCAACAAGAATACGTACCATATTGTATAAGAAGCCATTTCCCTTAAACGTAAGTACAAGTTGGTTACCCTCTTCGACCAAATCTATATTATAGATTGTCCGCACCTTATCTTCCACTTCTGTTTTTGCAGAACAAAAACTCGTAAAATCATGAGTGCCGATGAGATAATGACTTGCTTCTTTCATCTTCATGTAATCAAGCTTATAAGGATAGTGGTATGCATAATAACGAGTGAAAGGATTGCGATTTTCCTGCCTATCAATATAATAACGATACTCTTTCGCCTTCACATTGAAACGAGCGTGAAACTCAGAATCGACTTCACTTACATACTTAATTACAATATCATCTGGGAGCATTGAATTCAATGCTTTTTTCCACTTATTGAGTGGAATATTTAGGTCTGTATCAAAGTGAATAACTTGACCTTCAGCATGAACCTGTGCATCCGTTCGACCAGATGCATAAATGGTTATTTTCCTTTTATGCATCTGTGTTAAAACCTTCTCTATTTCACTTTGAACTGTTCGTTTCTCCGGCTGTACCTGATACCCAGCAAAAAGAGAACCATCATACGCCACGATACATTTTAAGCGTTTCATTTTTTTCACCAAACCAGTTTAATTTCGAATAAATAATAGACCCACGGCTAAACAAACGAGCGTAATCAGCATAATGGTATCAGCTGCTCCCCAGGTTAGCTGTCGATACTTTGTACGCCCTTCTCCCCCTCTATATCCTCTAGCCTCCATTGCAATCGCTAGCTCTTCAGCTCGCTTAAACGAGCCAATAAAAAGTGGGACAAGCAACGGAACTACTGCTTTTAGTCGATCCATAATAGGTCCGCTACTAAAGTCGACACCACGAGCTGTTTGAGCCTTAATAATTTTATCTGTTTCATCCATTAAAGTAGGAATAAAGCGTAATGATATAGACATCATTAATGCTAGTTCATGAACAGGGAATTTTAGCTTCTTTAAAGGGCCTAGTAAACTCTCAATACCATCTGTTACTTGAATTGGCGTTGTTGTTAACGTCAGCAAAGTGGTAATTAAGATTAAAAATAAAAAGCGCAGAGATATTAATAAACCTTGAATAACTCCACCTTGATGGACAGATAAGAAGCCTAATTCAAGCAAGACAGGTCCTTCTTTAGTCATAATGATATGCAAGATAAACGTAATAATAATAATCCATATAACCGGCTTTAAGCCTCGTAGGATAAATGAAAATGGAACCTTGCTCATAAAGACCAACAGGGCTGTATAGGCTCCTAGTAACACATAACCACCTGCATTATTAGCGAGGAAAACGATTAGGATATAAGCAAATACGAGTAAAAGCTTAGCTCGAGGGTCCATTCTATGAACAATTGAATCCCCCGGGACATACTTCCCTATAATCATGGAATTCATCATGGCTTCTCACCCTTTAACATTAATCCTTGTACCTGCTGAATAACCTCTTGAAAAGTGAGGGGAACCTGATTATCTCTACGCTTGAATTTTTCTTGTAGCTTTAAGGAGAAACGAAGCGTCTCGGGAACCTGTAGTCCGTATTCATTTAATTTCTCATATTGACTGAATACTTCTTTAGGCGTACCTTTAATAGCAATAGTTCCTTTATTCATAACCAAGACTTCATCTGCATACATTGCAGCATCTTCCATGCTATGAGTAACCAGAATTGTTGTAAGGCCCTTTTCTTTATGAAGCGTATACAGCATATCCATAATCTCTTTTCGACCTCTTGGATCTAAACCTGCTGTTGGTTCATCTAAAACAAGAACTTCAGGTTCCATTGCTAAAATTCCAGCAATAGCTACCCTTCTCATTTGCCCTCCACTCAAATCAAATGGAGAACGCTGCAACATATCTTGTGATAAGCCTACTAATTCAATTAGCTCTCTTGCTTTTTTCTGTGAATCTTCCAAGCTTGCTCCATAATTCATTGGCCCAAAGCATATATCCTTCTCAATTGTTTCTTCAAACAGCTGATGCTCTGGAAACTGAAAAACGACTCCTACCTTTTGACGAATCGGCTTTAATTGCTTTTCCTTACGGTTAGATTCTATGGTACGAGCTCCGATTGTAATGGAGCCAGACGTAGGCTTTAAGAGAGCGTTTAGATGCTGAATAACCGTTGATTTACCAGAACCCGTATGCCCGATTACTGCTAGAAACGTCCCAGATTTAATAGTGAGGTTTAAATCATGGAGCGCCATGCGTTCAAAAGGAGTATTTAGTTGATAACGATGCTCTACGTTTTTGAATATAATGTCCATAGTTCGTTCACCAAGTCCTCATCCGTTAAATGAATTTTTGATAGCGGAATGCCTAAAGATGCAATCTTTTCACTTAGCTTCACTGAAAATGGTAAGTCCAAGCCAATTCTCGTTAACTCAGAGCCTAAAGCAAAAATTTCCCTAGGTTCTCCACTCGCAAAAACTTTTCCTTTGTTTAAAACAATTACACGATCAGCCATAGCTACCTCATCTAAATCATGAGTAATGGAAATAACCGTGAGTTTTTTTTCTTCTTTTAATTTTCGAACAGTTTCAAGTACTTCGGTTCTACCTATCGGATCTAACATTGAAGTAGCTTCATCTAAAACAATAATATCTGGCTGGACTGCTATAATACCTGCAATTGCCACACGCTGCTTTTGGCCTCCAGATAAGGAATGTGGCTCTTGATTAACATAATCGCTCATATTGACGAGCTGAAGAGCTTCAGGAATACGCTGAGCCATTACCTCGTATGGAATACCGTTATTCTCTAAGCCAAATGCAATATCGTCTTGTACAGTAGAGCCTACAAATTGGTTATCAGGGTTTTGAAACACCATTCCAATCTGTTTACGAATTTCCCAGATAGTATCAGCATCAAGAAACGTATCCATCACTTTAACACATCCAGATTCCGGAAGAATCAAACCATTTAAAATTTTTGCCAGCGTTGATTTACCCGAGCCATTATGCCCCGCAATTGCCAACCATTCACCTTTATAAGCAGAGAAACTAATTTGATCGAGTGTTAGATCATCATTTGACTCATAGCGAAAACATAAATTCTTTACTTCAAGTGATGTCTCTTTCAACGTAACGATCCCTCTAATCTTTACTCTTCATATAAAAAGGTTGAAGAGTTAATGGTATAAAAAAAGGGCAACGACTAGTTTCAAACTGTCTCGCCCTTTTCCACATGTATAAATTATTAAACTAATTCAATGATAACGACTGGAGCACCGTCACCACGGCGTGGTCCAACTTTTAAGATACGAGTGTAACCGCCTTGGCGATCTTCATATCGAGTAGCGATATCGCTGAATAGTTTTTGTAATGCGCTTTGGTTAGCTTCTTCGTTAGCTACTTCATTACGGATGTAAGCTGCAGCTTGACGACGAGCATGTAAATCTCCACGTTTACCTAAAGTAATCATTTTTTCAACAGTTGAACGTAACTCTTTAGCGCGAGCTTCAGTAGTTTGGATACGCTCGTTGATGATTAAATCAGTTGTTAAATCACGAAGAAGCGCCTTACGTTGTGCGCTTGTACGACCTAATTTACGGTAAGACATGTGAGGTCCCCTCCTTTGTTAAGTAGTTAAACAGATTAATAAGATATCAATCGTCTTTACGTAAGCCTAAGCCCAGCTCTTCAAGTTTAGCTTTCACTTCTTCTAAAGATTTGCGGCCTAAGTTACGAACTTTCATCATATCTTCTTCTGTTTTGTTAGCAAGCTCTTGTACAGTGTTAATGCCTGCACGTTTTAAGCAGTTATAAGATCGAACAGATAAATCTAGTTCCTCGATAGTCATCTCAAGAACTTTTTCTTTCTGATCTTCTTCTTTTTCTACCATAATCTCTGCTTTTTGGGCTTCATCAGTTAAGTTAACAAAGATGTTTAAGTGCTCAGTTAAGATCTTTGCACCTAAAGCTACTGCTTTTTCTGGCTCGATGCTTCCATCTGTCCATACATCAAGTGTTAACTTATCATAATTCGTCATTTGCCCCACACGAGTATTTTCTACATAATACGAAACACGCGTAACAGGAGTATAAATAGAATCAATTGGAAGAACTCCAATTGGTTGGTCTTCACGCTTGTTTGCATCGGCAGGATTATAACCTCGACCAGTGCGAGCAGTTAGTCTCATACGGAAATGAGCATCTGATTCAAGTGTAGCAATATGAAGATCTGGATTTAGAACTTCAATATCACTATCTGCTTGAATATCAGCAGCCGTGACAGTACCAGGACCTTTAACATCAATCTCAAGAGTTTTCTCTTCATCAGAGTAAATCTTTAACGCCAATTTCTTAACGTTTAAAATGATGTTTGTTACATCTTCAACAACCCCAGGGACTGTTGAGAATTCATGTAATACACCTTCAATTTGAATAGATGTTACAGCTGCACCAGGGAGTGAGGATAATAGGATACGACGTAAGGAGTTACCCAAAGTAGTACCATATCCACGCTCAAGTGGTTCGACGACGAATTTACCGTACTTTCTATCATCGCTGATTTCTACCGTTTCGATTTTTGGCTTTTCAATCTCTATCATAATAAACCCTCCTTCAAAACGTCGAAACCTCGGCTAGACTGAGTCTTCTCAAGGCCTAACCGAAATTCCCTATTAGACAGTTCCCGAATGTGCACAACAAATGAAAAAACATTTCGTTGCATGAATAAATTCTATACCATCATCATTATCGACAATTGTACAGAATCTATACATATTAATTATACACGACGACGTTTTGGCGGACGGCATCCGTTATGAGGAACAGGAGTAACATCTTTAATAGCTGTTACTTCTAAACCTGCAGCTTGAAGAGCACGGATAGCAGCTTCACGACCTGCACCAGGTCCTTTTACTGTTACTTCTAAAGTTTTCATACCATTGTCCATTGATACTTTAGCAGCTGTTTCAGCAGCCATTTGAGCAGCAAATGGAGTAGATTTACGAGAACCTCTGAAGCCAAGTGCACCTGCACTAGACCAAGCGATCGCATTACCGTGAACATCTGTAATAGTTACGATAGTGTTGTTGAACGTAGAACGAATGTGAGCAACACCAGATTCAATATTCTTTTTCACGCGACGTTTACGTGTATTAGTTTTACGTGCCATCTGTTAATGACCTCCCTTACTAATTATTTCTTCTTGTTCGCTACAGTACGGCGTGGGCCTTTACGTGTACGAGC
The DNA here is from genome assembly GCF_056820425.1 of Priestia sp. KCTC 13724. Classification (NCBI taxonomy): domain Bacteria; kingdom Bacillati; phylum Bacillota; class Bacilli; order Caryophanales; family Bacillaceae; genus Priestia; species Priestia sp. KCTC 13724. The sequence continues at coordinate 11,877 of NZ_JBXDLD010000167.1, forward strand.
ATTGTTTTTACTGTTTTGACCACGAACTGGTAAACTACGACGGTGGCGGATACCACGGTATGAACCAATCTCAATTAAACGTTTGATGTTTAAAGAAACTTCACGACGAAGATCGCCTTCTACTTTATAGCTATCTAAAATATCACGAATTTTACCTAATTCTTCTTCTGTTAAGTCACGAACGCGAGTATCTTCAGAAACTCCAGCTTCAGCTAGAACTTTTTCAGCAGTTGGACGACCAATACCGAAAATGTATGTTAAAGAAACGACTACGCGTTTGTCACGAGGAATATCAACACCAGCAATACGTGCCATGTGAACAGTGCACCTCCTTATGATTAACCTTGTTTTTGTTTATGCTTAGGGTTTTCACAAATTACCATTACTTTCCCTTTTCTGCGGATTACTTTACATTTTTCGCAGATCGGCTTTACCGATGGTCTGACTTTCATGTTTCATACCTCCTTGATAGTACGGAGTGCATAGGTTTTATTTGAAACGGTACGTAATTCTACCGCGAGTTAAATCGTATGGTGATAATTCTACAGTTACTTTGTCACCAGGTAAAATGCGAATGAAGTGCATACGAATCTTACCAGATACATGAGCAAGTACTGTATGACCATTTTCTAATTCTACCTTGAACATTGCATTAGGTAAAGTCTCTAGGACTGTACCTTCTACTTCAATTACATCGTCTTTTGCCATTAAAGTGCTCTCCTTTCTTTGCAACAGTAACAAGCTATCATTAATTGACTTAAAAAGAACCTGTTCTGAACATCCGGAGATCGTAATCATTAAATTCAAGATGGATCACGTTTGTAATATACATCTTTACCATTTTAACAGCAATTCAGACGAAAAACGAGCATCGTGAATTTAGATAATTACTGTTTAACTGTCCAGTGCATCTAGCGAGGAATGGATAGAGATAACCTTAACTACCAACTACAGCGTTGTTAGAATTTCATATCCCGTCTCAGTGATTGCAATTGTATGTTCGAAATGCGCACACATCTTTCCGTCGACTGTTACAACAGTCCAGTTATCAGATAATGTTTTGACATATCGAGTTCCAGCGTTCACCATTGGCTCTACTGCCAACACCATGCCTGGACGTAGACGCGGTCCTTTATTTGGTGGACCATAATGTGGAATCTGCGGATCCTCATGTAAATCTTGGCCAACACCATGACCAACATATTCTCTTACAATTGAAAAGTTTTGAGATTCTGCATACGTTTGAATAGCATGTGAAATATTCGATAATCGATCGCCGGGCTTAGCTTGCTCTAAGCCTTTATAAAGAGATTGCTCTGTGACATCTAGAAGCCGTTGATTTTCTTCTGAAATCTTTCCAACTCCGTACGTCCAAGCAGAATCACCGTGATAGCCATTGTATTTAGCACCAATATCAATGCTTATGATATCTCCTTCTTGCAGCTTTCTGTTTCCTGGAATACCATGAACTAATTCTTCGTTTACAGAAGCACAAATACTACCGCGAAAACCATTATACCCTTTAAAAGACGGAATTGCATCATGTTGACGAATAAATTTTTCAGCAATTGCATCCAATTCTTCCGTCGTAATACCAGGTTGAATATGTTTTTTTAACTCTTGATGAGTTAAAGCTACAATTTTCCCTGCTTCACGCATGATTGCAATTTCACGCGGCGTCTTGCAAATGATCATTGCTTGACTCCCCCGAGTAAATTACGGATGTCGTCAAATACAACGTTAATGTCTTGATTACCATTAATATTGCGTAAATAACCTTTTTCTTCATAGAAATGAAGTAATGGTTTTGATTGTTCAACGTTAACTGAGAGTCTAGTTGAAACAGTTTCCTCATTATCATCTGCACGCTGGTACAGCTCTCCCTCACACTTGTCACAAACGCCTTCTTTAGCAGGAGGGTTGAATACAAGGTGGTAAGTAGCTCCACAGTCTTTACAAATGCGACGCCCTGTAAGGCGTTCCATAAGGATACTTTCATCTACATCAATATTAATAACATAATCAATCTTTTTGTTTAATTCTTCTAAGATTGTTTCAAGAGCGTCTGCCTGTGCTACTGTTCTTGGGAATCCATCAAGTAAAAAGCCATTTTCACAATCTTGTTTGTTTAAACGTTCACGAACAATACCGATTGTTACTTCATCTGGTACAAGATTACCTTGATCCATAAATGATTTAGCTTTTAAGCCTAGAGGCGTTCCTTCTTTAATTGCAGCTCGGAACATATCTCCTGTTGAGATATGAGGGATATCGTAATGCTCAACGATCTGTTCTGCTTGAGTACCTTTCCCAGCACCAGGAAGGCCCATTAACACTAAATTCATTTTTTGCTTCCCCCTCAGTATCTATCTGTTTAATGGGAAAGCAAGCTGCTTCCCACTAAACCCTTTATTTAATAAACCCTTTATAATGTCGTTTCACTAATTGACTCTCAAGCTGTTTCATTGTCTCAAGAGCTACACCGACAACGATTAACAAACTAGTACCACCAATCTGTGCAGACTGAGGTAAATTTGCAACCTGGATAAAAATCACTGGTAGTACAGCAATTAACGCAAGGAAAATTGAACCGATTAATGTTAAGCGGTACAACACTTTTGTTAAATATTCTTGTGTGCTTTTACCAGGGCGAATACCTGGAATGTATCCACCTTGCTTCTTCAAGTTTTCTGCTACTTGCTCTGGGTTAACCTGAACAAATGTGTAGAAATATGAGAAAGCAATGATTAACGCAACATATACTATCATACCAATTGGCTGAGTATAGTCAAACGTCTTTTGAATCCAATCTGTCACATCATTCGGACCGAAGAATGATGCAATCGTTGGTGGAGTAATAATGAATGAAACTGCAAAGATAACAGGAATAACCCCAGCAGCATTTACTTTTAACGGTAAATGTGTGGACTGACCACCCGTAGGATTACGACCGGCTGAACCCTTTGCATATTGAATAGGTATTTTTCGTAAAGCTTGTTGGAAATAAATAACACCAACTACAATAGCTAATACAGCAAGTGCAATTAAAACAACTGTCACAATACGAATAAATAACTGATCCCCAACATCTTCGAATTGCTGAGCGTAGATCTGGTTGAGTGTTGTAGGGATCCCAGCAGCGATACCAGCAAAGATAATGATGGAAATACCATTACCGACGCCTTTCGCTGTAATCTGTTCGCCTAACCACATTAAGAACGCTGTTCCTGCCGTTAGTACGACAGCAATTAAAAGATAAGTAGCGACTCCGGGATTAGCAATTAATTGCCCACCCGACATATTGTTAAATCCTATAGACATACCTAATGCCTGGATAAATCCAAGCACAATTGTTCCGTAACGAGTTACTTGGGCAAGTTTACGACGCCCAACCTCTCCTTGCTTTGACCATTCTGTAAACTTAGGTACAACATCCATCTGCAATAATTGAACGATGATGGATGCTGTAATATAAGGCATAATGCCCATTGCAAGTATAGAGAAGTTTTGAAGAGCCCCACCACCAAATGTATTTAGAACTCCAAATACATTTAACTCGTCTTGCAACTTCAGTACATCCGTATTAACACTAGGTACAGGAATAAAAGTACCAATTCGGAAAATAACTAACATTAACAATGTGAAAAAGATTTTTTGTCTAATTTCACGTACGCGCATTAAATTGGAGATTGTTTGAAACATTATTAGATCACCTCTGCAGTTCCGCCAGCAGCTTCAATAGCTTCTTTAGCAGATGAGGAGAACTTAGCAGCTTTAACAGTTAGCTTAGTAGATAATGTACCGTTACCAAGCACTTTAATACCAGCCTTCTCTTTGCTTACTAAACCAGTTTCAATTAATAGTTCTGGTGTTACTTCAGTTCCATCTTCAAAACGATTTAAAGCTTCAAGGTTAACGATCGCATACTCTTTGCGATTGATGTTAGTGAAGCCACGTTTTGGAAGACGACGAAATAAAGGTGTTTGACCACCTTCGAATCCAGGTCTTACGCCACCGCCAGAACGAGCGTTTTGCCCTTTGTGACCTTTACCTGAAGTCTTTCCGTTACCTGAACCAGTACCACGACCTACACGGTTACGCACTTTACGTGAACCTGCAGCTGGTTGTAATTCATGAAGTTTCATTCCGGAGCACCTCCTTAGAGTGACAATTTATAATTATTGCTCTTTTACTGTAACAAGGTGAGCTACTTTGTTAATCATACCGCGAATTGCAGGATTATCGTCTTGAACGACAGTTTGGTTTACTTTACGTAAGCCAAGTGTACGAACAGTTACACGTTGATCTTCTGGACGACCAATTACGCTACGAGTGAGGGTAATTGCTAATTTGTTTGCCATTCTGTGTCCCTCCTTATCCTAACAGTTCTTCTACAGACTTACCACGTAGTTTTGCAACTTCTTCTGCACGTTTTAGGTTAGCTAAACCGTTAAGAGTTGCACGTACCATGTTAATTGGAGTATTTGAACCTAAAGATTTAGATAGAATATCACTTACGCCAGCTAATTCTAATACCGCACGAACTGGACCACCAGCGATAACTCCCGTACCTTCAGAAGCAGGTTTCAAGAAAATTTGACCTGCACCAAATTGTCCAAGGATTTCGTGTGGAATTGTAGTACCAACCATAGGTACAGTGATTAAGTTTTTCTTCGCATCTTCAATTGCTTTACGGATTGCATCTGGTACCTCTTGTGCTTTACCAGTACCAAATCCAACATGACCGTTTTTGTCACCAACTACTACTAAAGCAGCAAAGCGGAAACGACGTCCACCTTTAACAACTTTAGCTACGCGGTTAACGGTAACAACACGTTCTTCAAGCTCTAATTTATTTGGATCAATACGACGCATGATTTTCCCTCCTTTTACAATTAGAATTGTAATCCAGCTTCACGAGCAGCGTCAGCTAAAGCTTTTACGCGACCATGATATAAATAACCGCCACGATCGAATACTACTTCTTTCACGCCATTTTCTACTGCGCGTTTAGCAACTAATTCGCCAACTTTTGTAGCAGCTTCAACGTTACTAGTACTTTCTAAAGAAAGATCTTTATCTAAAGTAGACGCACTAGCAATTGTTACTGAATTTAAATCGTCAATGACTTGTGCATAAATATGTTGGTTAGAACGGTACACGTTTAAACGTGGACGAGTTGCAGTACCAGACAATTTAGCACGAACACGAGCATGTCTTTTCTTACGAACTTTGTTCTTATCTTGCTTCGTGATCATTTCGGTCACTCCTTTCTTTTACCTAACTGGCATTACTTCTTAGCAGTTTTACCTTCTTTACGACGAACATATTCACCTTCATAACGAATACCTTTACCTTTGTAAGGCTCTGGTGGGCGAACGTCACGGATATTTGCAGCTAATGCACCTACACGCTCTTTATCGATACCTTTAATAACAATTTTAGTTTGAGAAGGAACCTCAACTTCGATACCTTGCTCTGGAGTGATTTCAACTGGATGAGAGTATCCAACACTCAATACTAATTTGCTACCAGATTTTTGCGCACGGTAACCAACACCGATTAATTCTAAACTACGTTCGAAACCATTTGTAACACCTTCAACCATGTTACCTAATAGGCTACGAGTAGTTCCGTGAAGAGCACGGTGCTCCTTGTTGTCGCTAGGACGAGTTACAACTAATACGTTATCTTCAACTTTGATTTCAATCTCAGGGTGGAATGTACGAGTCAATTCACCCTTTGGCCCTTTTACAGTTACAGTGTTGTTTTCATTTGTAACTGTAACACTTGCAGGAAGTTCTAAAGGCTTTTTACCAACACGTGACATAACTTACACCTCCATTCACTTTAAAAACTTATTACCAAACGTATGCTAATACTTCTCCACCTGTTTGTTTTTGACGAGCTTCTTTGTCAGTTAAAACACCTTGAGAAGTAGAAACGATTGCAATTCCTAAACCGTTAAGTACACGAGGTACTTCGTTTGTTTTTGCATAAACACGTAGACCAGGTTTACTGATACGTTTTAAGCCTGTAATTACACGTTCATTGTTTGCACCGTATTTTAAGAAGATACGGATGATACCTTGTTTGTTATCTTCGATGTATTCTACATCACGCACAAAACCCTCACGCTTAAGGATTTCTGCAATTTGCTTCTTAATGTTTGAAGCAGGAACTTCGATTTTTTCATGACGAACCATGTTCGCATTGCGGATACGAGTTAGTAAATCTGCAATAGGATCAGTCATTACCATATTAATTTACCTCCTTCCCAAACTTGGGTTTTACCAACTAGCTTTTTTAACACCAGGAATTTGACCTTTATAAGCAAGCTCACGGAAACAAATACGGCAAAGCTTGAATTTACGTAGTACTGAGTGTGGACGTCCACAACGTTCGCAACGTGTGTACTCTTGTACTTTGAACTTCTGCTGGCGTTTTTGCTTCGCAATCATTGATTTTTTAGCCACATTTTCGCCTCCTCTGCTTAACGTTGGCAGTTATTACTTCTGGAATGGCATACCGAACTGAGTTAAAAGCTCACGAGCTTCTTCATCAGTGTTTGCTGTTGTAACAATAACGATATCCATACCACGAACTTTGCTCACTTTATCATAATCGATCTCTGGGAAGATCAATTGCTCTTTAACACCTAATGTGTAGTTTCCACGACCATCAAATGCTTTTTTAGATACTCCACGGAAATCACGTACACGTGGAAGTGAAACTGAAACTAATTTATCGAAGAACTCATACATGCGCTCGCCGCGTAAAGTTACTTTAGCACCGATTGGCATACCTTCACGTAGACGGAAACCTGCAATAGATTTCTTAGCACGAGTTACGATAGGTTTTTGACCAGTGATTTCTGCTAATTCTTCAACAGCGTTATCTAAAGCTTTTGAGTTAGAAACAGCCTCACCGATACCCATGTTAATAACGATCTTTTCGATCTTTGGCACTTGCATTACAGATTCATAATTAAACTTGCTCACTAGAGCAGGTGTAATTTCTTTTATAAATTTCTCTTTAAGACGGTTCATGTGAACTATACCTCCCTTCACATTTCAATAATTATTTATCTAAAGTTTCACCAGATTTTTTTGCTACACGTACCTTTTTGCCGTCGATTACTTTGTAACCAACACGTGTTGGCTCACCAGATTTCGGATCTAATGGCATTACGTTAGATACGTGGATAGGTGCCTCTTGGCTAACGATTCCACCTTGTGGATTTACTTGAGAAGGTTTAGAGTGTTTTTTCACTACGTTTACGCCTTCTACAAGTACACGGTTTTTCTTTGGAAAAGCAGCAAGTACTTCGCCTTGTTTGCCTTTATCTTTACCAGAGATAACCACTACTTTGTCGCCCTTTTTTACATGCATCCTATTCGCACCTCCTTAAAAGGCATTTTGTTTTTATTCATTAATATATAATTAGATAACTTCTGGAGCTAAAGATACGATCTTCATGAAGTTGTTGTCACGTAATTCACGAGCAACTGGTCCAAAGATACGAGTACCACGTGGACTCTTATCGTCACGGATGATTACGCAAGCATTTTCGTCAAAACGGATATATGAACCGTCGTTACGACGAACACCGCGTTTTGTACGTACTACTACTGCTCTAACAACGTCACCTTTTTTAACAACGCCTCCTGGTGTTGCTTGTTTCACCGTACAAACGATAACATCACCAATATTAGCTGTCTTACGACCAGAACCACCTAATACTTTGATAGTAAGTACTTCACGCGCACCAGAGTTGTCTGCAACTTTTAAACGAGATTCTTGTTGAATCATGTACGAAACCTCCCTTCGGATGAATCATTCTTATCCGATCTGTCTTTCACTATTAGATAATAACAGCTTCTTCTACAACTTCTACTAGACGGAAACGTTTAGTAGCTGATAACGGACGAGTTTCCATGATTTTCACGATATCGCCCACTTTAGCTGTGTTATTCTCATCGTGAGCTTTGAACTTTTTCGAGTACTTTACACGTTTACCGTAAAGCGAATGCTTTTTATATGTTTCTACAAGAACAGTAACAGTCTTATCCATTTTGTCAGAAACTACGCGGCCAGTGTAAACTTTACGTTGATTGCGTTCACTCATTCTGAAAGCCTCCTCTCAGACTTATTATTTATTAGCAGCGATCTCTCTTTCACGAACTACAGTCTTCATGCGAGCAATCGCTTTGCGTACTTCGCGAATACGAGTAGTATTCTCTAATTGTCCAGTCGCTAATTGGAAACGAAGGTTGAATAACTCTTCTTTTAAAGCTTTAACTTTTTGTTCAATTTCGGCAGTGGTAAGGTCACGAATTTCATTAGCTTTCATTAGATTCACCACCAATTTCTTCACGTTTTACAAACTTACACTTTACTGGTAGCTTGTGAGCTGCTAAACGTAATGCTTCACGAGCAACTTCTTCAGATACACCTGAGATTTCAAACATTACTTTACCAGGCTTAACAACAGCTACCCAACCTTCCGGTGCACCTTTACCAGAACCCATGCGCACTTCTAGTGGTTTAGCAGTATAAGGTTTAGAAGGGAAAATTTTAATCCATACTTTACCGCCACGTTTCATGTAACGAGTCATAGCGATACGAGCAGATTCGATTTGACGGTTTGTAATCCAAGAAGCTTCTAAAGCTTGTAAACCGAACTCACCGAAGTGTACTTCAGTACCACCTTTTGCACGTCCTCGCATTTTTCCGCGGTGTTCGCGACGATATTTAACGCGTTTTGGCAATAACATTATTATTTTCCTCCTTCCTCAGATTTCTTTTTAGTAGGAAGGACTTCTCCACGATAGATCCATACTTTCACGCCAAGCTTACCGTAAGTTGTATCTGCTTCAGCATGAGCATAATCGATATCAGCGCGAAGTGTATGAAGTGGAACTGTACCTTCACTATAGTATTCAGAGCGAGCAATGTCAGCTCCGCCTAGACGACCAGATACCATTGTTTTGATACCTTGTGCACCAGCACGCATTGTGCGTTGAATTGATTGCTTTTGCGCACGACGGAATGATACACGATTTTCAAGTTGACGAGCGATGTTTTCAGCAACAAGCTTAGCATCTAAGTCAGCTCTTTTAATTTCTAAAATGTTGATGTGTACACGCTTGCCTGTTAATTGGTTAAGAGCTTTACGAAGTGCTTCAACTTCAGTACCACCTTTACCAATTACCATACCAGGTTTTGCAGTGTGGATCGTTACGTTTAAACGGTTAGCAGCACGTTCGATTTCTACTTTAGAAACAGCTGCATCGTTAAGACGTTTAGCGATATATTCACGTACTTTTAAGTCTTCATGTAATAAGTCAGCATAGTCTTTACCAGCGAACCATCTTGATTCCCAATCACGGATGATGCCGACGCGTAGACCAACTGGATTTACCTTTTGACCCATGAATTATCCCTCCTTCTTTTCTGATACCACGATTGTAATGTGGCTTGTGCGTTTGTTAATTTGGCTTGCACGACCTTGAGCACGTGGACGGAAACGTTTTAAAGTTGGACCTTCGTCAACAAAAACTTCAGAAACAACTAAGTTGTTAGCGTCCATTTCATAATTGTGTTCTGCATTGGCAATAGCAGATTTTAATAGTTTCTCAACAACCGGAGAAGCAGCCTTAGGCGTGTGAAGTAGCACTGCTAATGCTTCACCCACTTGCTTACCTCGAATTAAATCTACAACTAAACGAACTTTACGAGGAGCAATACGTACTGTTCTCGCAACAGCTTTAGCTTGCATTTAAAAGCCTCCTCTCATATTAGCGTCTTGTTTTCTTATCGTCACTTGCGTGACCTTTATAAGTACGAGTTGGTGCGAATTCACCAAGTTTATGACCTACCATATCTTCAGTTACATAAACAGGTACATGTTTACGACCGTCATATACAGCAATAGTGTGACCGATGAATTGAGGGAAAATAGTTGAACGACGAGACCAAGTCTTAACAACTTGTTTGCTGTCTGTTTCATTTAACTTCTCAATTTTATTAATTAAGTGTCCATCAACAAAAGGTCCTTTTTTTAAGCTGCGACCCATAAGTGAACCTCCCTTCGTGATTGTTCTACGGTTCGCTTGAACCGTAGCTCAATCCCGTTATTTTTTACGACGACGAACGATAAATTTATCGGATTTATTTTTCTTCTTACGAGTTTTAAATCCAAGTGTTGGTTTGCCCCACGGACTCATTGGAGACTTACGTCCGATAGGTGAACGTCCTTCACCACCACCGTGTGGGTGATCATTAGGGTTCATTACAGAACCACGAACAGTTGGACGGATACCTAACCAACGAGAACGACCAGCTTTACCAATGTTGATTAGTTCGTGTTGTTCATTACCTACTTGACCTACAGTAGCGCGGCAAGTAGCTAGGATCATGCGAACTTCACCAGAAGTTAAACGTACTAATACGTATTTACCTTCTTTACCAAGTACTTGTGCAGAAGCACCCGCTGAACGTACTAATTGTCCACCTTTACCTGGTTTTAATTCGATGTTGTGTACTACTGTACCAACAGGAATGTTTGCTAGTGGAAGAGCGTTACCTACTTTAATGTCAGCTTCAGTACCTGACATAACTTCCATACCTACTTTAAGGTTTTTAGGAGCAAGAATATAACGTTTTTCACCATCAGCATAATTGATTAATGCGATGTTTGCTGAACGGTTTGGATCATACTCGACTGTAGCAACGCGTCCAGGTATTCCATCTTTATCACGTTTAAAGTCGATGATACGGTATTGACGTTTGTGCCCACCACCTTGGTGACGAACAGTGATTTTACCTTGGTTGTTACGACCACCTTTGCGTGTAACAGGTGCAAGTAACGATTTTTCTGGTTTGTCAGTAGTGATTTCAGCGAAATCTGAAACCGACATACCACGACGACCATTTGAGGTTGGTTTGTACTTTTTAATCGCCATCTCAATTTCCCTCCTTCTCTATTAATCTTAAGCTTCGAAGAATTCGATTTCGTTGCTTTCTTGAGTTAGCGTTACTACCGCTTTACGACGACGGTTTGTAAGACCGCTATAACGACCTACACGTTTGAATTTACCTTTGTAGTTCATGACATTTACTTTTTCAACTTTTACGTCAAAGATTCTTTCGATCGCATCTTTAACTTCAGTTTTATTAGCTTTTACATCAACTTCAAAAGTGTATTTCTTCTCAGTCATTAAGTCTGTTGAACGTTCTGTAATTACGGGGCGCTTAATAATATCACGAGGATCTTTCATTATGCAAGCACCTCCTCTACTTTTTCAACTGCGTCTTTAGTGATTACAAGCTTATCGTGATTAACAACGTCTAATACGCTTAATCCGTTAGCTGTAACAACTGTTACACCAGGAATGTTACGTGCTGAAAGTGCAACATTTTCGTTAAGATCAGCAGTTACTACTAATGCTTTGCGCTCTACTGTTAGGTTTTTAAGAACTGCTACCATCTCTTTTGTTTTTGGAGCATCAAAAGATAAAGCTTCAAGTACAACAATGCTGTTATCTTGAACTTTTGTAGATAAAGCAGACTTAATAGCTAAACGACGAACTTTTTTAGGTAATTTGTAGCTATAGCTTCTTGGAACTGGACCAAATACTACGCCACCACCACGCCATTGTGGAGAACGGATAGATCCTTGACGTGCACGACCAGTACCTTTTTGACGCCATGGCTTACGACCACCACCACGTACTTCAGAACGATTTTTTACTTTAGAAGTACCTTGACGCATCGCTGCACGTTGCATGATGATTGCATCAAAAAGTACTTTGTTATTAGGTTCGATACCGAATACGGCATCTTGTAATTCGATTTCACCAACGTTTTTACCGTCTTGGTTAAACAATGCTACTTTTGGCATTGGTTATTCCTCCTTTCTCGAAGAATTATTATTTAGATTTAACCGCAGATTTCACAGTTACTAGAGATTTTCTAGCTCCTGGCACGTTACCTTTTACTAATAAAAGGTTGCGTTCTACATCAACTTTTACGATTGATAAGTTTTGAACTGTAATGCGCTCTCCACCCATGCGTCCTGGTAATAATTTACCTTTGAATACGCGGTTTGGAGCAACAGGACCCATTGAACCTGGGCGACGGTGGTAACGAGAACCGTGAGACATTGGTCCACGAGATTGTCCGTGGCGTTTAATAGCACCTTGGAAACCTTTACCTTTTGAAACTCCTGTTACATCGATTACATCGCCTTCTGCGAAAATATCAACCTTGACTTCTTGACCAACTTCATATTCTGAAGCGTTCACTCCGCGTAACTCACGGATGAAGCGCTTAGGAGCAGTATTAGCTTTAGAAGCGTGTCCTTTAGCAGGTTTGTTAGATACTTTCTCACGAATATCTTCAAAACCTAATTGGATTGCTTCGTAACTGTCTGTCTCAGCGTTTTTAACTTGAAGAACTACGTTTGGAGTAGCTTCAATTACTGTTACAGGGATTAAATCACCGTTTTCAGCGAATACTTGAGTCATACCGATCTTTCTTCCTAAGATTCCTTTGGCCATTAGTCACACCTCCTAAGTATGTCTTCATTCTTTATTTTAAATTAAAGTTTAATTTCGATATCTACACCAGATGGTAAATCTAAACGCATTAATGAATCAACAGTTTGTGGTGTTGGATTCACGATATCAATTAAGCGTTTATGCGTGCGCATTTCGAATTGCTCACGAGAATCTTTATATTTGTGCACAGCACGTAGAATTGTATAAACTGATTTCTCAGTTGGTAACGGAATCGGACCAGATACTGTAGCGCCAGAGCGTTTAGCAGTTTCTACGATTTTCTCAGCTGATTGATCAAGAATTCTGTGATCGTATGCTTTTAAACGAATGCGAATTTTTTCTTTTGCCATTATTTTCCCTCCTTTTTCGCCTATCTTTCTAAATAGACATTCTCCGCGGAAATTTCCCCACACTCGCCATGGCAAAGCGGCCGGGTGTGTCGGCAACCTTCCGCATCATCGCAGTCAAAGACCAACATTCTTATTGTACTAAAAATGGGTCGGTATTGCAACAGTCTTTTATATAAAATATAAAACTTTTTTCTGTTGCGCACTTTTTTCATTATATATAAAACAAATACACAATGCAAGTGTAATCATAAATTCTCTATTTACCTTTTATGACCAAAAAAAGAAGCAGGAAATCCTGCTTCTTTTTTAAAGAGTAAAAGATTACTCAGTGATTGTAGCTACAACGCCAGCGCCTACTGTACGTCCACCTTCACGGATTGAGAATTTAGTACCTTCTTCAATCGCGATTGGAGCAATAAGTTCAACAGTCATTTCGATGTTGTCGCCAGGCATTACCATTTCTACGCCTTCTGGTAAGTTACAAATACCAGTTACATCAGTTGTACGGAAGTAGAACTGAGGACGGTAGTTGCTGAAGAATGGAGTGTGACGTCCACCTTCTTCTTTAGAAAGAACGTATACTTCAGCTTTGAATTTAGTGTGTGGAGTGATTGTACCTGGTTTAGCTAGTACTTGTCCACGTTGGATATCTTCACGAGAAACACCGCGAAGTAAAGCACCGATGTTGTCACCAGCTTCAGCATAATCAAGAAGCTTACGGAACATTTCTACACCAGTTACAGTAGTAGATTTTGATTCTTCAGCTAAACCGATGATGTCTACAACGTCACCAACTTTAACTTGTCCACGCTCAACACGACCAGTAGCAACTGTACCACGACCAGTGATTGAGAATACGTCCTCAACTGGCATCATGAATGGTTTTTCAGTGTCACGCTCTGGAGTTGGGATGTACTCATCAACAGCGTCCATAAGCTCGATGATTTTAGCTTCCCAATCAGCATCTCCTTCAAGAGCTTTAAGAGCAGAACCTTTGATTACAGGTACATCGTCACCTGGGAAGTCGTATTCAGAAAGAAGGTCACGTACTTCCATTTCTACTAATTCAAGTAACTCTTCGTCGTCTACCATGTCACATTTGTTTAAGAATACAACTAGGTATGGAACACCTACTTGACGAGAAAGAAGGATGTGCTCACGAGTTTGTGGCATTGGGCCATCAGCAGCAGATACTACTAAGATACCGCCATCCATTTGTGCAGCACCAGTGATCATGTTTTTAACGTAGTCAGCATGTCCTGGGCAGTCAACGTGTGCATAGTGACGAGTGTCAGTTTCATACTCAACGTGTGCAGTTGAGATTGTGATTCCACGCTCGCGCTCTTCTGGAGCAGCGTCGATCATGTCATAAGCCATAGCTGCACCTTTACCGCTTTTCTTAGCAAGTACAGTAGTGATAGCAGCTGTTAAAGTTGTTTTACCATGGTCAACGTGACCAATTGTACCAATATTGGCATGTGTTTTTGAACGGTCGAATTTTTCTTTACCCATTCGTAACGCCTCCTTAATTTCTTATAATGTAAATTTATGAGGCCGTGAAAAGGAATCAACTCCACTTTCACAGCGTACATAAGTAGTTATACTTTAATAAAGAGTGAAAATCAATTATTCACCTTTATTTTTTTTAATAATTTCTTCTGAAATAGACTTTGGTACTTCTTCATAATGATCAAAGTGCATAGAGTAGTTTCCACGACCTTGAGTATTAGAACGTAATGCAGTTGCATAACCAAACATTTCAGAAAGTGGTACGAATGCGCGTACTACTTGAGCGTTTCCGCGAGCTTCCATACCTTCTACACGTCCACGACGAGAAGTGATGTCACCCATGATGTCACCTAAGTACTCATCAGGAATTACAACTTCAACTTTCATCATTGGCTCAAGAATAACTGGGTTACATTTTGAAACTGCGTTTTTAAGTGCCATAGAAGCAGCAATTTTAAACGCCATCTCACTTGAGTCAACGTCATGGTAAGAACCGTCTACTAAAGCAGCTTTAACATCGATTACTGGGTAACCTGCTAATACACCGTTTTGAAGTGCATCTTCAAGACCAGCTTGAACTGCAGGGATGTATTCACGTGGAACTACACCACCAACAATTTTGTTTTCGAATTCGAAGCCTTTACCTTCTTCGTTCGGTTCAAACTCAATCCAAACGTGACCGAATTGTCCACGACCACCAGATTGACGTGCAAATTTACCTTCAACTTTCGCAGAACCGCGGAAAGTTTCACGGTATGCTACTTGAGGAGCACCAACGTTAGCTTCTACTTTGAACTCGCGACGCATACGGTCAACGATGATATCTAAGTGAAGTTCACCCATACCAGAGATGATGATTTGACCAGTCTCTGTGTTAGTTTCCGCACGGAAAGTTGGATCTTCTTCTTGTAGTTTTTGAAGAGCAGTTGTCATCTTATCTTGGTCAGCTTTTGACTTAGGCTCAACAGATAATGAAATAACTGGCTCTGGGAACTCCATAGACTCAAGAATAACAAGATTCTTTTCATCACATAAAGTGTCACCAGTAGTAGTATCTTTCAAACCTACAGCAGCAGCGATATCTCCAGCATATACAGCTGAAATCTCTTCACGAGAGTTAGCATGCATTTGTAGGATACGTCCTACACGCTCACGCTTACCTTTTGTAGAGTTCTGTACATAAGAACCAGAGTTAAGAATTCCAGAATATACGCGGAAGAATGTTAATTTCCCTACGTATGGATCTGTCATTACTTTAAACGCTAAAGCTGAGAATGGAGCGTCGTCGCTAGATGGACGTACAACTTCTTCATCAGTATCAGGAGTGATACCTTTGATTGCTGGTACATCTGTTGGAGCTGGTAAGTAATCTATTACCGAGTTCAACATTAATTGTACACCTTTGTTTTTGAACGCTGATCCACAAAGAACTGGGAAGAATTCAACGTCACAAGTACCTTTACGGATAGCAGCTTTTAGTTCTTCAACGCTAAGCTCGCCTTCTTCAAGATACTTCATCATTAATTCTTCATCAAGTTCTGCAGCAGCTTCTACAAGTTTAGCATTATATTCTTCAGCTAATTCTTTGTATTCTTCTGGGATCTCAATTTCTTGAATATCAGTTCCTAGGTCATCACCGTAGTGGTAAGCTTTCATTTCCACTAAGTCAATGATTCCCGTGAATTGATCTTCAGCACCGATTGGCAATTGGATTGGGTGAGCATTTGCACCTAAACGATCATGAATCGTTTTAACAGAGTACAAGAAGTCAGCACCGATTTTATCCATTTTGTTTACGAATACTACACGCGGTACACCGTATGTAGTAGCCTGACGCCATACAGTTTCTGTTTGAGGCTCAACACCAGATTGAGCATCAAGAACTGCCACCGCACCATCAAGTACACGAAGTGAACGTTCAACTTCTACAGTGAAGTCTACGTGTCCAGGAGTATCGATGATGTTAACACGGTGACCTTTCCAAGAAGCAGTTGTTGCAGCAGACGTGATTGTAATACCACGCTCTTGCTCCTGCTCCATCCAGTCCATTTGGGAAGCTCCTTCATGAGTTTCACCAATTTTATGGATACGACCAGTATAATAAAGAACACGCTCAGTTGTTGTTGTTTTACCAGCATCAATATGAGCCATGATACCAATATTACGAGTGTTTTCTAAGGAGAACTCTCTTGCCATGTTAGGTATTTCTCCTTCCATATTATAATTAGTTTTTTTAATTGATTCGTTAAAAGATTACCAACGGTAGTGAGCAAACGCTTTGTTCGCTTCTGCCATTTTATGAGTATCTTCACGTTTCTTAACTGCAGCACCAGTGTTGTTAGCTGCGTCAAGGATTTCGTTAGCTAAACGCTCTTCCATCGTTTTTTCTCCACGAAGACGAGCATAGTTTACTAACCAACGAAGACCTAGAGTTGTACGACGTTCTGGACGTACTTCTACAGGAACTTGGTAGTTAGAACCCCCTACACGGCGTGCTCTAACTTCTAATACAGGCATGATGTTTTTAAGAGCTTGGTCGAATACTTCCATAGCTTCTTTACCACTGCGCTCTTGTACTAGATCGAATGCTCTATAAAGAATAGCTTGTGATTTACCGCGCTTTCCATCAAGCATCATTTTGTTGATTAAGCGTGATACAAGCTTTGAATTGTAAATTGGATCTGGTAATACGTCTCTCTTTGCAACAGGACCCTTACGTGGCATTCTAATTTCCTCCTTTCACTTATGAGAATAATTCTATTTGTTGTTTATATTATTTTTTAGCTGCTTTTGGTCGCTTAGTACCATATTTAGAACGACCTTGCATACGGCCATCCACACCAGCAGTATCTAACGCACCACGTACGATATGGTAACGTACCCCTGGTAAATCTTTTACACGTCCACCGCGGATAAGTACCACGCTGTGTTCTTGTAAGTTGTGACCAATACCTGGGATATAAGCAGTAACCTCGATACCGTTAGTTAAACGTACACGAGCATATTTACGAAGAGCCGAGTTCGGTTTCTTCGGTGTCATAGTACCCACACGTGTACATACACCACGTTTTTGTGGAGAAGATTGGTTAGTTTGAGCTTTTTTAAAGCTGTTGTAACCTTTGTTTAAAGCAGGTGAGTCAGATTTTTGAACCTTGCTCACACGACCTTTACGGATTAGTTGATTAATAGTAGGCATTTAAATTTCCTCCTTTCAGCTTTTGTAAGACCACACATCCAGGTGGTTCATTTTTTAGCAAAAAACAAAGTTTTTGAACACTAGTTCAAAAACGTGTTAACTAATAATTGCAACAGCTGCCGCATTTACTTCTATTCCACAAGCTTTTCCAAGCTCTTTCATAGAGTTAACAAAACTGTAAGGGGTGTTTTCTTGCACAGCAACTTTCACTACCAAGTCGGTAATGTAGGTGTCTGCATTATCCGCAAGTATAACTTCCTTTACAATTCCTTTTTTTAAAGCTTTCACTGTCTGCTTAGTTCCTACAATAATATGATCAGCCTGTGATACTTTTTCATAAGACATTATCATATCCTCCAAAGCAACAGGTAGTTTATAGGAGCACCTTTGATATAGTATCATTCCCTAGAATGGATGTCAACTGCACGATGCAGTTTTTTTAAAAAAACATCCATTCTAGAAAAATGACTACTTATTAATCGATTGTTACTGGCTCTTCAACCTGATTTTTAACTGGTTCAGCATTACGATATCTATTCATACCAGTACCAGCAGGAACAAGTTTACCAATAATAACGTTCTCTTTAAGACCTAATAGTTCATCACGTTTTCCTTTAATAGCTGCATCTGTAAGAACACGAGTAGTTTCTTGGAATGATGCTGCTGATAAGAAGGAATCTGTTTCAAGAGATGCTTTTGTGATACCAAGTAGTACAGGTCGACCAGTAGCTGGACGATTGCCCTCTAGTAACACTTTTTCGTTAGCATCAGTGAATTGGTGAATATCTAATAGTGAACCTGGTAATACATCTGTATCTCCAGAATCCATTACTCTCACTTTACGAAGCATTTGGCGTACCATTACTTCAACGTGCTTATCACCAATTTCTACCCCTTGCATACGGTATACTTTTTGTACTTCACGTAGCAGGTATTCTTGAACAGCAGTGATATCTTTTACTTTTAATAACTCTTTCGGATCAATTGAACCTTCTGTTAACTCTTGACCACGAGCAATCTCTTGGCCTTCAGCTACCTTCAAGCGTGCACTGTAAGGAGCTGTGTAAGAGCGTGTTTCAATGTCACCTTGAACTGTAATTTCATGCTGACGGTCACGTCCTTCAGTAATTGAAGTAACGGTACCTTCGATTTCTGAAATAACAGCTTGGCCTTTAGGGTTACGAGCTTCAAAGATCTCTTGGATACGAGGTAAACCTTGAGTGATGTCATCTCCGGCAACCCCACCAGTATGGAATGTACGCATCGTTAACTGTGTACCTGGCTCACCGATTGATTGAGCAGCGATAATACCAACTGCTTCACCAACTTCAACTTCTGAACCAGTTGCCAAGTTACGTCCGTAACATTTTTTACATACTCCATGACGAGTGTTACAAGTAAACGCAGAACGAATCCATACTTCTTCAACACCAGCACTTACAATTTCTTCAGCTAGATCTTCTGTAATTAATTCATTTTCTGCTACAAGTACTTCGTTTGTTTCTGGATGAACAACAGTTTTACGTGCATAACGTCCAATTAGACGCTCATCCAGCTTTTCGATTTCCTCCGTGCCTTCTTTGATTGCAACAGCCAAGATTCCTCGGTCTGTACCGCAATCATCATCACGAACGATAACATCTTGAGCCACATCAACAAGACGGCGAGTAAGATAACCTGAGTCAGCTGTTTTAAGAGCTGTATCAGCAAGACCTTTACGCGCACCATGAGTAGAAATAAAGTATTCTAATACTGTTAAACCTTCACGGAAACTTGATTTGATTGGTAACTCGATGATACGTCCAGACGGGTTAGCCATCAGACCACGCATACCAGCAAGCTGCGTGAAGTTAGATGCGTTACCACGGGCACCAGAGTCACTCATCATAAAGATTGGATTTCGTTTATCTAAGGATTCCATCAGCTTACCTTGGATAACGTCTTTCGCACTACTCCAAATTGAGATTACGCGATCATAACGCTCATCTTCAGTAATTAAACCACGACGGAATTGTTTTAGAACATTATCTACTTTAGCTTGCGCTTCTTGTAAGATAACTTCTTTTTCACCTAATACAACGATATCTGCTACACCAACTGTAATACCAGCTTTAGTAGAATATTTGAAACCTAAGTCTTTCATGCGATCAAGCATTTTAGACGTTTCAGTAATCTTAAAGCGTTTGAATACTTCAGCAATGATATTACCTAAGATTTTTTTCTTAAATGGTGCAATTGCAGGTTGATTTTTAATGAATTCTTTTACGTCAGCACCTTTTTCAACAAAGTATTTATCCGGTGTCTTAACTTCAAGGTTTTCTCTTGTTGGTTCGTTAATATACGGGAATGATTCCGGTAAGATTTCGTTAAATACAAGCTTACCTACAGTCGTCACTAACAATTGTTGATTTTGTGCTTCAGTAAATGTTTGGTTATTTAAAGAACCAGCGTATACACCAACACGAGTATGTAAATGTACATATCCGTTTTGGTATGCCAGCAACGCCTCATTTGTATCTTTAAATACCATACCTTCACCCACTGCGTCTTCACGCTCAAGTGTTAAGTAGTAGTTACCTAATACCATATCTTGAGATGGTGTAACAACTGGTTTACCATCTTTTGGATTCAGGATGTTTTGCGCTGCTAACATTAAGATGCGCGCTTCTGCTTGTGCTTCTGCAGATAACGGTACGTGAACGGCCATTTGGTCACCATCAAAGTCCGCATTGTATGCTGTACATACAAGTGGATGTAGACGGATTGCACGACCTTCTACTAATGTAGGTTCAAACGCTTGGATACCAAGTCTGTGAAGTGTAGGTGCACGGTTTAACAGAACTGGATGCTCTTTAATAACCGATTCTAATACGTCCCATACTTCAGGTTGAACGCGCTCGATTTTACGTTTCGCACTCTTGATGTTATGAGCTAAACCACGCTCAACTAACTCTTTCATAACAAACGGCTTAAATAGTTCTAACGCCATTTCTTTTGGTAAACCACATTGGTACATCTTTAAGTTCGGTCCTACAACGATTACAGAACGCCCAGAGTAGTCAACACGTTTACCAAGTAAGTTTTGACGGAAGCGTCCTTGCTTACCTTTTAACATATGTGAAAGAGATTTTAACGGACGGTTACCAGGACCTGTTACAGGGCGCCCACGACGACCGTTATCGATTAAAGCATCTACAGCTTCTTGAAGCATACGCTTTTCGTTTTGAACGATAATGCTAGGAGCTCCAAGATCTAGTAAACGTTTTAAGCGGTTGTTACGGTTAATTACACGACGATATAAATCATTTAGGTCAGAAGTTGCAAAACGCCCACCATCTAATTGAACCATTGGACGAAGTTCCGGTGGGATAACCGGTAAAACATCTAAGATCATCCAAGAAGGCTCATTACCAGAGTGACGGAAAGCTTCCAACACTTCTAAACGCTTAATTGCACGTGTACGACGTTGACCTTGAGCAGTTTTAAGCTCTTCTTTTAGAGCATCTACTTCTTTGTCAAGATCGATGTCTTGTAATAATTTCTTAACAGCTTCCGCACCCATCGCCGCATGGAAAGTTTTTCCATACTTTTCACGATATGCACGATATTCTTTTTCAGATAATAGCTGTTTCTTTTCAAGCGGTGTATCACCAGCATCTGTTACAACATATGAAGCAAAATAGATAATTTCCTCTAGCGCACGAGGGGACATGTCTAAGACAAGTCCCATGCGGCTAGGGATACCTTTGAAGTACCAAATATGTGAAACAGGTGCAGCTAGTTCAATATGTCCCATACGTTCACGACGTACTTTTGCTCTTGTTACTTCTACTCCACAGCGGTCACATACTACGCCTTTGTAACGAACGCGTTTGTATTTACCACAGTGGCACTCCCAGTCCTTTTGTGGACCAAAGATGCGCTCACAAAACAAACCATCTTTTTCAGGTTTTAATGTACGATAGTTGATCGTTTCCGGTTTTTTTACCTCACCGTATGACCAAGAGCGAATTTTATCTGGCGAAGCTAGACCAATTTTCATATACTCAAAGTTATTTACATCTAGCAAGGAGCCTACCTCCCTTTTAATCTACAGGTTTTTTCCCTTAACGTGCGTATACTTTTATATGAAAGTAATTCCTTACTCTTTGATAACAGGGTCTTTTTGACCTTCAGAAATTCCTTCTGGTTCTATATCAGACATAATAGATTCGGATTGTTGTTCTTGATCATCCTCTGAATCTACAATGTCAATCTCTTGCTCATCAGCTGAAAGCATTTTTACATCCATACCTAAACTTTGTAATTCTTTAATTAATACTTTGAATGATTCAGGTATACCTGGCTCTGGAATATTTTCGCCTTTTACGATGGCTTCATATGTTTTCACACGACCAACAACATCATCCGACTTCACAGTTAGAATCTCTTGTAGCGTATAAGCAGCACCGTATGCTTCCAGCGCCCATACTTCCATCTCTCCAAAACGTTGTCCACCAAATTGCGCTTTACCACCTAATGGCTGTTGGGTAACAAGTGAATATGGTCCAGTAGAACGTGCGTGAAGCTTATCGTCTACCATGTGAGCAAGTTTAATCATGTACATAATACCTACTGATACACGATTATCGAAAGGTTCACCTGTACGACCATCGTATAATACAGTTTTCGCATCACGTGACATGCCTGCCTCTTCAATCGTCGCCCAAACATCTTCTTCACGAGCACCATCAAATACTGGAGATGCAACATGAATTCCAAGTTTACGAGCCGCCATACCTAAATGAAGCTCTAATACTTGCCCAATGTTCATACGAGAAGGTACCCCTAGTGGGTTTAACATGATATCGATTGGGGTTCCATCTGGTAAGTAAGGCATATCTTCCTCTGGTAAAATACGCGAGATTACACCTTTGTTACCGTGACGACCGGCCATTTTGTCACCTTCAGAAATTTTACGCTTCTGAACGATATACACGCGAACAAGTTGGTTTACACCTGGTGGTAACTCATCGCCATCTTCACGATTGAAGACTTTAACATCAAGGATAATTCCGCCTCCACCATGTGGTACACGTAATGAAGTATCGCGAACCTCACGTGCTTTTTCACCAAAGATTGCATGTAATAAGCGCTCTTCAGCTGTTAGTTCCGTAACACCTTTAGGCGTTACTTTACCAACTAAAAGATCACCATCTTTAACTTCGGCACCAATGCGAATGATACCACGCTCATCTAGGTTACGAAGAGCATCTTCACCCACGTTTGGAATATCACGTGTAATTTCTTCTGGTCCTAGTTTCGTATCACGAGACTCAGACTCATATTCTTCAATATGAACAGAAGTATATACATCGTCTTTTACAAGACGTTCACTCATGATAATAGCATCCTCATAGTTATATCCGTCCCAAGTCATGAAACCTACTAAAACGTTACGTCCTAATGCAAGCTCTCCTTTTTCCATAGAAGGGCCGTCAGCTAGGATTTCACCTTTTACAACTTCATCACCAACTGAAACAATTGGACGCTGGTTGTAGCAAGTACCTTGGTTCGAACGAACAAACTTAAGAAGCTTGTATTTATCTAAGTTACCTTTAACTTTTTGCCCGTCTACCTCTTCATAACGACGAACAAAAACTTGTTTTGCTTCCACGCGCTCAACAACACCAGGGTGCTTACAGATAACTGCAGCTCCTGAGTCTTTACCAGATACATATTCCATACCTGTTCCAACAAGTGGCGCTTCTGGGTTTAACAACGGTACTGCTTGACGTTGCATGTTGGCACCCATTAATGCACGGTTTGAGTCATCATTCTCTAAGAATGGAATACAAGCTGTTGCCGCGGATACTACTTGCTTTGGTGATACGTCCATGTAATCTAAACGATCACGACGGATAACTGTATTTTCACCACGGAAACGGGCTACAACATTTTCATCTAAGAAAGAACCATCTTCACCTAAGCGCGCATTCGCTTGAGCAACTACATAGTTATCTTCTTCATCAGCAGTTAAGTAATCAATTCTCGACGTAACTTTACCTGTTTCAGGATCAATACGACGATATGGCGTTTCAATAAAGCCGAATTTATTTACTTTTGCATAAGAAGATAATGAGTTAATTAACCCAATGTTTGGTCCCTCAGGCGTTTCGATTGGACACATACGACCATAGTGAGAGTAGTGAACGTCACGAACTTCGAATCCAGCACGCTCACGAGTCAAACCACCTGGTCCTAATGCAGACAGACGGCGCTTATGTGTCAATTCAGCTAACGGGTTTGTTTGGTCCATGAACTGAGAAAGCTGAGAGCTACCAAAGAATTCTTTAATAGCAGCAATTACAGGGCGAATATTGATTAACTGTTGAGGAGTAATTGTGTTCGTGTCTTGAATAGACATTCTCTCACGCACAACACGCTCCATACGAGATAAACCAATACGGAATTGGTTTTGCAACAATTCCCCTACAGAACGAAGACGACGATTTCCTAAATGGTCGATATCATCTGTATCCCCTACTTGGTGAAGTAAATTAAAGAAGTAGCTAATTGATGCTAGAATATCAGCCGGTGTAATATTCTTTACTTCTTCTGTCACGTAAGCATTACCGGAAACTGTAATAACTTTCTCTCCATCCGGATCGTTTGGAGCATAAATCTTGATAGATTGTAACGTGACATTGTCTTCTAAAACTCCGCCAACTGGGCTATAAGTTTTGAAGTTTACTCCACTTTCAAGCATTGGAATTAAGCGATCTAATGTACGACGATCAATCATTGCACCTTTTTCAGCAATAATTTCACCCGTTTCATGATCAACTAATGTTTCTGCTAATTTTTGATTAAACAAACGATGTTTAATATGAAGCTTTTTATTAATCTTGTAACGACCAACGTTTGCTAAATCATAGCGCTTTGGATCAAAGAATCGAGATACAAGCAATGATTTTGCATTTTCTACAGTTGGTGGCTCACCTGGACGTAAGCGCTCATAGATTTCTAGTAGCGCTTTTTCTGTACTTTCCGTGTTATCTTTTTCAAGCGTGTTACGGATGTACTCATTATCTCCAATTAGATCAATAATCTCTTGGTCTGAACCAAAACCTAACGCACGTAACAGTACTGATACTGGAAGTTTACGAGTACGATCAATACGCACATAAACGACGTCTTTTGCATCAGTTTCATATTCTAACCATGCTCCACGGTTTGGAATAACAGTAGCTGTATATCCCTTTTTACCATTTTTATCTACTTTTCCACTGTAGTAGACGCTTGGTGAACGTACCAATTGTGATACGATAACGCGCTCAGCACCGTTAATAACAAACGTACCAGTTTCCGTCATCAATGGGAAATCACCCATAAACACATCTTGGTCTTTTACTTCACCTGTTTCTTTATTAATTAAACGCACCTTAACACGAAGAGGTGCTGCATAAGTTACATCACGTTCTTTAGACTCTTCTACTGAATACTTTGGCTCACCTAAGCTGTAGTCAATAAATTCTAGTGATAAATTACCAGTAAAATCATCGATTGGAGAAATATCCTGGAACATTTCTCGTAATCCTTCATCTAAAAACCATTGGTATGAAGCCGTTTGAATCTCGATTAAGTTTGGTAATTCTAGAACCTCACTGATACGAGCATAACTTCTGCGCTGGCGGTGGCGTCCATACTGAACTAGTTGACCTGTCAACTGATTCACCCCTCAAATCAAGCGTTATTATTCAAGACATATAATAAACTATTGTTTATTATTGAACAAAAGAAAAATGGTTTCTTTAAATAGAAAACCACAATTTCATAAAACGTACTATTGATTTTATTAGTTTTCCCATACATTCTCAAATTATACGTGCAATTTTATGTATAACAGAGGCCTATATGGAATATTTATATATTGGCATTTTATAATGCTAACATACTAAAAAATATTAGTCAACATTTTTTAGCACGTATGATATAATAGCCTTTTTTCTTTTCTACTACCTCTACTTCTTCAAATAGAGACTCTAGTTTCATTAAAGCGGAAGGAGCTCCCTGTTTCTTTTGAATCACGACCCATAATTCACCTTGTTCAACGAGATGGCTATATGCCCCTTCAAGAATTTCGTGTACAATTTTTTTACCAGCACGAATTGGTGGGTTCGTAAGAATAGTAGAGAAATGATCAATTTTCACATTACTATAGCAAAAGCTCTGATAAATTTGAACATTATCAATCCCATTAGCTTTTGCATTCTTTTCTGATAAAGCTAATGCGCGCTCGTTAACATCAACCATATGCACTTGCTCATCCGGATGAAGTTTAGCCATCGCTAAACCGATAGGACCATATCCACAGCCGACGTCTAGAATAGGACCTTTTACGTTATTAACCTCAAAGCTGTCAATTAGCACTCGAGAACCAAAATCAACTTCTTTTTTAGAGAAAACACCATGATCGCTAGTGAAACGAAAAGATTGTCCTCGAAGTTCAAACGAAAATGTCTCTTCATTACTGCTAGCCGATGGTGTGTTTGAAAAATAGTGTTCTGTCAACTGAACTCCTCCTTCTAAAAGGCATCCTCTAATACTATAAACGAATAGAGAAACAGAAGCAAAAAAGCTCGCTTGAATAAGCGAGCTTTTTCATATCAAATGTTAAGTAATAATTACTTAACTTCTACAGAAGCGCCAACTTCTTCAAGTTTAGCTTTTGCTTCTTCAGCTTCTTCTTTAGAAATACCTTCTTTAAGAGCTTTTGGAGCGTTATCAACGATTTCTTTAGCTTCTTTTAAGCCAAGACCAGTGATTTCACGTACTACTTTGATAACTTTGATTTTTTGGCCGCCAGCACTTTCAAGTACTAGGTCAAATTCAGTTTTCTCAGCAGCAGCTTCACCAGCAGCACCGCCAGCTACAGCTACAGGAGCAGCAGCAGTTACGCCAAATTCTTCTTCAATTGCTTTTACTAAATCGTTAAGTTCTAAAACAGTCATATTTTTAACTGCTTCAATGATTTGTTCTTGAGTCATTGTTAATTTCCTCCTTGTGATTGTGTTATATATAACAGACTAAATTATGCACCTTGTTCTTCTTTTTGATCTGCCACAGCTTTTGTAGCAAGAGCAAGGTTGCGGATTGGAGCTTGAAGAACGCTAAGTAACATAGAAAGTAAGCCTTCGCGAGATGGAAGTTCAGCAATAGCTTTAATTTCATCAACAGTTGCTACATTACCTTCGATAACACCAGCTTTAATTTCTAACGCTTCGTGTTCTTTAGCGAAGCTGTTAAGAATTTTAGCTGGAGCAACAACGTCTTCTCCACCAAATGCAATTGCGTTTGGACCAACTAGCGCTTCGTTAAGGCTGTTTAGTTCAACCTTTTCTACAGCACGGCGAGTTAAAGTGTTTTTGTATACTTTGAACTCAATTCCCGCGTCACGTAATTGCTTACGAAGTTCAGTTACTTCAGCAACATTTAACCCACGGTAGTCAACTACGATTGCTGATCCACTTGCTTTAAGCTTATCAGCAATTTCATCAACAACTTGTTTCTTTTGTTCAATTACGTTGCTCATTTTTACACCTCCTGTAGATTTCCTTCCGTACACTCATACAAGGTGCAAATAAAACACCTCCATGACAACTAAGACATGGAGGTGTTATAAGCGAATCAGAACGTTCACTAATTTATCACACACCTCGGTAGGAAATTAAGCCTTACAGGCACCTACTGTCTACGGTACAAATGTTATTTTTTTAACAACATTATCTATTGTAATCAGTTGGACTCAGAAAGTCAACACCAATTTATTTCCAATAATTAGTTAGCTGCGCTGAAAGTTGCGATATCAACTTTGATACCAGGGCCCATAGTTGAAGATACAGCTAAGTTCTTCATGTATGTTCCTTTTGCAGCTGCAGGCTTAGCTTTTTGCATAGTTTCGAAGATTGTAGTGAAGTTTTCAATCAACTTGCTATCTTCGAATGATACCTTACCGATTGGTACGTGGATGTTACCAGCTTTATCAACGCGGTATTCTACTTTACCAGCTTTGATTTCATTAACAGCTTTCTCAACATCGAATGTTACAGTACCAGTTTTAGGGTTTGGCATTAAACCTTTTGGTCCTAATACACGACCAAGTTTACCAACTTCACCCATCATGTCTGGTGTAGCAACGATTACGTCAAATTCAAACCAACCTTGTTGGATTTTGTTGATGTAATCAGAATCGCCAACGTAGTCAGCTCCAGCAGCTTCTGCTTCTTTCGCTTTCTCACCTTTAGCAAATACTAATACACGTTGAGTTTTACCAGTACCATTTGGAAGTACTACTGCACCACGAATTTGTTGGTCAGCTTTCTTAGGGTCAACGCCTAAACGGAATGCTACTTCAACAGTTGCATCAAATTTAGTTGTGTTTGTTTTCTTTACTAATTCAATTGCTTCTTGAACTGAGTAAGCTTGTGTACGATCTACAAGCTTCGCAGCTTCAACGTACTTTTTACCTTTTTTAGCCATTTTGTTTTCCTCCTTATGTGGTATTAACGGAATAACCTCCCACTAATAAAGGTTGCGAAACGGAAGCTATCCCTATCTCGCAACCTTCTAACACCTAATCATTTGGGATTAGTCTTCAACTACGATTCCCATGCTACGTGCTGTACCTTCTACCATACGCATTGCAGACTCAACGTTAGCAGCGTTTAGGTCAGGCATTTTTGTTTCAGCAATCTCACGTACTTTGTCACGCTTGACTGTTGCAACTTTATTACGGTTTGGTTCACCAGAACCTGACTCAATACCAGCCGCTTTCTTAAGTAATACAGCAGCAGGTGGAGTTTTCGTAATAAATGTAAATGAACGGTCTTCAAATACCGTAATTTCAACAGGAATGATTAAACCAGCTTGATCAGCTGTGCGAGCGTTAAATTCTTTACAGAATCCCATGATGTTAACACCGGCTTGACCTAATGCAGGACCAACTGGTGGTGCTGGGTTTGCTTTACCAGCAGGAATTTGTAATTTTACAAGTTTAATTACTTTTTTAGCCACGAGACACACCTCCTTAAGTCCGTGATGTGGTAATAGGGCGATGCCCTCCCACTCCAAGTTCTTTATATATAAAATAAAGAACTAGTTGTTTTAGTCTCAAGATTGAGACATACTGACTTATGAAATATTAACATTAAAACAGATGAAATGCAAGGTTTTAAAAGTTATATTTTTTCAATTTGTGTAAACTCTAACTCAACCGGTGTTTGACGTCCGAACATATCAACATGAACTTTAATTTTGCGCTTGTCCGTATCAATTTCTTCGATTGTGCCTTCAAAGTTCGCAAACGGACCTTCTTTAACTAGAACCGTTTCTTTTAACTCAAAGTCAAATTCAGCATGACTTTCATCCATACCCATTTGCTTTAAAATCATTTCTACTTCTTCTGGTAATAGAGGTGTCGGTTTAGAACCTGAACCGGCTGACCCAACGAAACCTGTTACACCAGGAGTGTTACGTACCACGTACCATGAATCATCTGTCATAATAATCTCTACTAACACATAACCTGGAAATACTTTCTTCTTTGTTATCTTTTCTTTATTGTTTTTAATTTCTCTTTCTTCTTCTTCAGGTACCACCACGCGGAAGATTTTATCTTGCATGCCCATTGTTTCTACACGCTTTTCTAAATTCGTCTTTACTTTATTCTCATACCCTGAATAAGTATGAACAACATACCAATTTTTCTCCATTTTTGAGGACGTAATGTCCTTCCCTCCCAGCTTCCTATAAAGTGTTCAAGTATCTATTGCACAGAAGATGAACTAGAACCTTCACCTGTTCTAGTTCATATCATTCTCAAAACAAATTAAAAAACCCGTACCCGGGCTTTTTAAGAAGAAATCATCATTTAGTTTCATTATACCATGATTATCATTAAATTATTCAAGGGATTAAACGAATCAATGATGAGATTCCATAATCGACAACTGCGAAAAAGACGGTCATGAAAATAACTGTAGAAACAACTGTAATTGTATAGCGAACTAGTTCATTTCGTTTAGGCCAGCTGACCTTCTTCATTTCACGACCAACGTCACGCAAAAATTTCCCTACACGGTTCATGTTTGTAACCTCCATTAAAATAAAAGGGGTATTAATCTGTGCAGCTTTTTAATCTATTTTGTTTCACGATGCTGGACATGTGAGTTGCAAGATTTGCAAAACTTCTTCATCTCTAAACGAATGTTGCTTTGCTCTGTACTTTTCATCGTTGTATAGTTGCGACTACCACATTCTACACATGCCATTACAACTTTTTTACGCATTTTGTTAGCCACCTATATAAGTGATAATGTCTATAAGAAAGTATCACACACTTTCTTCCTGTGTCAATACAGGCTACGTGGTAATTTCACGGATTTCTAAGTAGCGCTCTAGCTTACGTTTAACTCGCTGCAACGCATTATCGATTGATTTTACATGGCGGTTTAGATCTTCTGAGATTTCTTGGTAAGAGCGACCGTCTAAATACAATACGAGTACTTTTCTTTCTAAATCACTCAAAAGCTCTGCCATCTTTAATTCAATATCATCGAACTTTTCTCTATTAATCAAGAGTTCTTCTGGGTTCATGACCTTGGTTCCCGAAATAACATCTAGCAATGTTCGATCAGATTCCTCATCGTAAATAGGCTTGTCCAACGACACATAAGAATTTAGCGGAATATGCTTTTGTCTTGTAGCCGTTTTAATCGCTGTGATGATTTGCCTGGTAATACATAGTTCAGCAAACGCTTTAAATGAAGTAAGTTTATCTTCTCTAAAGTCACGAATAGCTTTATATAACCCTATCATGCCTTCTTGAATAATATCTTCTCTATCTGCCCCTATTAAAAAGTACGACCGTGCTTTAGCTCGAACAAAATTCTTGTACTTGTGAATCAAATACTCTAATGCATCAATGTCACCTTTATGCACAAGCTCGACAACTTCTTCATCTTCTTGTTGTTCGAAATGAGCACGAAGTTTTCTTCCATAGTTATCGCCCATATCGATCCCCCTGACCGCACAGTAGATAGAAATATTATACAGTAGCTAATTCTCCACCGTCAACAGCCTCACTTCTCGCCGCGTCTCCATTTTTCGAAAATTTCAGCAACTCCGTCAGGCAATTTAATCCTTGCCGCTGGCTTTTGCGTTTGAATGGACTTTACTTCAATTTTGATAAATCTTTCAATCTCTTGAATTTCATTATACAATTCCCGGGCGGATTTCCGTAATGCTCCTTGACCAAATATCGCCCATTGTTCAGTAAAATCTGATGTCGCAACATGGACCTGTGTCGCTACGTTATTTAAATCTTGAGCCAATTTTTCAATATACTCATCAGCTGTTTCATTTTCACGTGTAAAAACGACTTCAATTTTATAGTTATGAGCTTTCTTTTCAATTCCTTGAACCATATGTGCGTCAAATACCACAATGACGCGGTAGCCTGTATAAGCTTGGTACTCAGCAAGCTTTTCAATAAGCAAATCTCGGGCTCCCGCTAAATCATGGTCACGTAGATTTCGTAAGTTAGGCCATGCACCAATCATGTTATAACCATCTACTAATAAAATATCCATTTTATCTTCCTAATGGGTGACGTTTACGATACACTTCATACATCAATAAACTTGCTGCTACTGATGCATTTAAGGATGTTACGTGACCAACCATCGGAAGCCTTACTAAAAAGTCACACTTTTCTCGAACAAGGCGACTCATTCCTTTACCTTCACTTCCAATAACTAAAGCTAGTGGCATTGTACCATCTAAGTTTCGATAGTCATCGCTTTCTTTTGCATCTGTACCAGCTACCCATACTCCCCTTTCCTTTAATTCATCAATAGTGCGAGCTAAGTTCGTTACGCGAGCAACTGGAATATGTTCAATAGCTCCAGTTGATGATTTAGCTACAGTTGATGTCAACCCCACAGATCTGCGCTTTGGAATAATAATCCCGTGAGCACCAACTGCATCTGCTGTTCTCATAATTGAACCTAGGTTGTGCGGGTCTTCTAACTCATCTAGTACTAAAAAGAAAGGATTTTCATTTTTTTGTGCTGCTTTTTCAAACAGTTCATCAATTTCAGCATATGAATACGCCGCAACTAGAGCTAATACACCTTGATGCGTGCCTTGAACCATTTGTTCAATTTTCTTTTTAGGCACATACTGGACTAATACGCCGTTTCGTTTAGCAAATTTCACAATTTCTCCCATGGATCCCCCCTGAGAGCCCTCTGCAATCCATAACTTGTTAATTTCTCTTTCTGATTTTAATGCTTCTAATACGGCATTTCGTCCGATAATATAATCCTGCTGCTGCATATTAATTTCCTCCCTCTCCTTCAAAAATGAAAGAGATTGCTTTTGTAATAATTTCCTGAGCACGCTCATGGTTACCCAATAAGTAATGATAGCCAACTAACGCTTCAAACGCTGTGCTATAGCGGTACGTTTGTACATCCGTGTTTTTAGGAACTGTGCCTGATTTTGCATTACGTCCTCTTCTTAGCACCGCTAGCTCTTCATCATCTAAGAACTCAATTTCTTTAAAATGATAGACAATCTGAGCTTGAGCTTTAGCTGAAACATATTTTTTCGCTTTGTTATGAAGCTGGTTAGGGCGTACTGTCCCTAACCCAAGCAAATGTTTCCTTACATGCAAGTCGAACACTGCATCACCCATATAAGCTAATGCTAGGCTATTCAACTGCTTCACATCTAACTTTTTTTCAGTCATTAAACAATCATCCTCTTTTCCAACGCGTTCCTTGAGCCGTGTCCTCTAAAATAATATTTTTAGCTTTTAATTCATCGCGAATCTGATCAGCTAATTTAAAGTCACGGTTTTTACGAGCATCAATTCGCTGTTGAATGAGATTTTCAATTTCCTCATCTACTAATTCTTGAGCGTCAAATGTTAAGCCTAAAGCTCCACCTAATTGGTTAAATTCATTAATGAATGCTTCAATTACTTCTTTTGATGTTGTCTTTTCGAGTAGATATACATTTGCTTGCTTAGCCAGTTCGAATAGCACTGAAATAGCATTTGCTGTATTAAAGTCATCATCCATCTCTTTAATAAAACTGTTATGAAGCTCATCAATGTTAGTTAGCCATTCTGAATTACCGTCGTTTAAGTCTGTCGCTGCCTCTAAACGGTGCTTTAAGTTCACATAAGCTGTTTGTAAACGCTCATAGCCTTTTCGAGTATTTTCAAGGATTTCTTCGTTATAATTAATTGGGTGGCGGTAATGTACTGATAGAATAAAGAATCTTAATAGTGATGGGTCGTGCTTTTGAATGATGTCGTGTACAAGTACAAAGTTTCCTAATGACTTCGACATTTTTTCGTTATCAATATTAATATAACCATTATGCAACCAATATTTCGCAAATGTCTTACCCGTCAATGCTTCAGACTGTGCAATTTCGTTTTCATGATGAGGAAACGATAAGTCCTGACCGCCGGCATGAATGTCGATTGTATCTCCTAAGTATTTACGAGCCATCGCTGAGCACTCGATATGCCAACCTGGTCTTC
The DNA here is from genome assembly GCF_056820425.1 of Priestia sp. KCTC 13724. Classification (NCBI taxonomy): domain Bacteria; kingdom Bacillati; phylum Bacillota; class Bacilli; order Caryophanales; family Bacillaceae; genus Priestia; species Priestia sp. KCTC 13724. The sequence goes on from NZ_JBXDLD010000167.1 coordinate 45,093, forward strand.
CTTGCCCCCATGGACTATCCCATGCAATTTCACCATCTTTTGCCGCTTTCCATAACGTAAAGTCTAACGGATCTTCTTTCTTTTCTCCAACTTCAATACGAGCACCTGATTGCAGCTCATCAATTGATTGATGTGAAAGCTTTCCGTAACCTTCGAACTTTCTTGTGCGGTAATAAACGTCTCCATCTGACTCATATGCATAGCCTTTTTTAACTAGCTCATCAATAAAATCAATAATAATATCCATATTCTCTGTTACGCGAGGATGTATAGTCGCATGTTTGCAGCCAAGTGCTGTCGTATCCTCAAAATAAGCGTTAATAAATCGTTCTGCAATCGTTGGTACATCTTCACCCAGCTCTTTAGCTGCTCGAATTAGCTTGTCATCAACATCTGTGAAGTTTGACACATATTGTACTTCATACCCTCTAAACTCTAGATAGCGACGCACTGTATCGAATACAATGGCGGGTCTTGCATTTCCAATATGAATATAGTTATAAACAGTTGGACCACAGACATACATTTTAACCTTATTTTCCTCTAAAGGTGTAAACACTTCTTTTTGACGAGTTAATGTGTTATATAGCTTAATTGTCATGATAAATCTTCCCTTCTTTGAGCTGCTTGATTTCTTGTTGTAGTTCGCTTAATTGATGTTCAAGCTGCTTGAATCGCTCTGCATCTGGATCTGGTAAATCCTGATGATTTAAATCTTTAATACGAACTCCATTTTGAATGACGACTCGACCTGGTATTCCCACAACTGTTGAATTCTCAGGAACATCATTCAAGACAACCGACCCGGCACCAATTTTTGAGTTTTCGTTAATGGTAATGGACCCTAAAACTTTAGCACCCGTTGCAATAAGAACGTGGTCTTTAATCGTTGGATGACGTTTTCCTTTTTCTTTTCCCGTACCGCCTAAAGTTACTCCCTGATAAACCGTGACATTGTCTCCTATTTCGCAAGTCTCTCCAATTACGATTCCCATTCCGTGGTCAATAAAAAAGCGTCGTCCTATTTTTGCCCCCGGATGAATTTCAATTCCTGTAAAGAAGCGACTAACCTGTGAAATTACACGTGCTAAAAAGAACCATTTGCGTTTAAACAACGCGTGAGCTAAACGATGTGACCAAATAGCATGGAGCCCAGAATACGTTAAAATAACTTCGATGTAGCTCCTAGCAGCAGGATCTTGTTCAAATATCACCTCAATATCCTCTTTTAACATCTTTATCACCTTTTTCACCCCCCATTTTTTATAAAAAAAAACGTCTCTGTGTCAACTGACACAGAGACGTTTCTTATACGCGGTTCCACTCTGCTTGAGTGCAGATACGCACTCCAACTCATCTCGTGTAACGGCGATACCCGCTCCTGCTTACTAACCTCAGTTTTCAACAGAAGTCTCTAAGGTGCATTTCAATAGGTATACGCATAGATTACTTTCAGCCGATGGTAATCCTCTCTAAAAAAGCGATAGCCTATTTACTTCTCCTTATCAACGATTTCAATATATATTAACTATATGGGTTTTAAACCAATTTGTTAACCAGAAACTTTTGCTAGACGAGCTAAAACTGTTGCTTTACCAAGTAGCGAAATAGCTTTTGGTAATTCTGGTCCATGTGTTTCACCCGTTGTAGCTACACGAATTGGCATAAATAGCTTCTTACCTTTATGACCTGTTGCTTTTTGAACAGCTTTTGTTGCTGCTTTAATCTCTTCGGGACTAAAAGTCTCCATTGCTTCAATTTCCGTTGCAAAAGCTTGCAATACCTCTGGCACCTGCTCTTCTGCAAGTACAGCTTTCGCTTCTTCATTATACTCAATTTCTGTTTTGAAGAACATTTCTGTTAGCTCCACGATTTCTGCACCGTAGCTCATTTGTTCTTGATAAAGGGCAATTAGTTCTTTTACCCACTTCGTTTGTTCTTCCGTCATTTGTTCTTCTACACGCCCAGCTTTTACGAGATGAGGAAGAGATAGATCTACAACTTCATCTAAATCAAGCTGCTTCATGTATTGATTGTTCATCCAACGAAGTTTATTCGTGTCAAATAATGCTGGTGATTTAGATAAACGAGCAGGATCAAAGATTTCAATAAATTGCTCTTTTGAGAAGATTTCTTCTTCCCCTACAGGTGACCATCCAAGCATTGCAATAAAATTGAACAGAGCTTCAGGTAAATAACCTAATTCTTTATACTGCTCGATAAATTGGATAATGGACTCGTCACGCTTACTTAGTTTGCGACGACTTTCATTTACAATTAATGTCATATGTCCAAATACAGGCGGCTCCCAACCTAACGCATTATAAATCATAATTTGCTTTGGTGTATTTGAAATATGATCATCTCCACGTAAAACGTGCGTCATTTCCATTAGATGATCATCAATAGCTACAGCATAGTTATAAGTAGGCGTGCCATCTTTTTTCACGATAACATAGTCACCGATACCGTCGGATTCAAATGCTACTTCGCCTTTAACAATATCGTTGAACTTCACTACCGTACCCGTTGGAACTCGGAAGCGGATGCTTGGCTTGCGACCTTCTGCTGCTAATTCTTTTTGCTGCTCTTCTGTTAAGTTACGGCATTTGCCTGAGTAGCGTGGCATTTGACCATTTTCAGTCTGTTCTTCACGTTCTTTTTCTAATTCTTCTTCTGTACAGTAGCAATAGTAAGCTGCACCTTTTTCTAATAGTTCGTCCGTATATTTTTGGTAAATTTCTGTACGTTCGGATTGACGATACGGGCCGTATTCTCCACCGATATCAATACTTTCATCCCAATCAATGCCTAACCACTTTAGATAGCGAAGCTGGCTTTCTTCTCCACCTTCAATGTTACGCTTTTGATCTGTATCTTCAATACGAATAATGAACTTACCGTTTTGATTGCGAGCAAATAAATAATTAAATAAAGCTGTTCGTGCGTTTCCGATATGAAGGTGCCCAGTTGGACTCGGTGCATAGCGAACGCGTACTTCTTTTGACATAAGTAGGATAACCTCCAGTTTATTTTACGTAAGTATGTAATTTATTATTTTTCGACATTATTAATTTTATCACCAAATGTAATTCTGTTAAAGACTCTGGGTTATTTTTGATATACTAACACCGCGGCTTGTGAAGCAATTCCTTCTTCACGACCAGTAAAGCCTAATTTTTCTGTCGTCGTTGCTTTAACATTAATCTGTGACACTTCAGCTTCTAATAGTTCGGCAATACGCTCTCGAATTGGCTGGATGTACGGTGCCATCTTAGGTTTCTGTGCAATAATTGTACAATCTACATTGCTGAGCGCATAACCTTCTGCTTTCACTAGCTTCCACACATGTTGTAAAAGCTTAGCTGAATCTGCATCTTTAAACTCTGGATCCGTGTCTGGAAAATGCTTTCCAATATCCCCTTGAGCTATTGCTCCTAACAGTGCATCGGCAATCGTATGCAGAAGTACATCAGCATCAGAATGTCCCAGTAATCCTCTCTCATATGGGATTTCAATCCCTCCAATGATTAATGGACGTCCCGTTGCAAATTGATGAACGTCAAATCCTTGTCCAACACGTATATTCATTTCCTTCACCTCTTAGTTGTTTTGTTCCAACTTTGTTAAAATAGCTTCTGCATAAATTAAGTCTTCTGGTGTTGTTAATTTTATATTATCGTAGTCTCCTTGTACAATTGCTACTTCCTGACCTAGCTGTTCCACTAAGCTTGCATCATCTGTTCCTAGATAACCGTTTTCTTTTGCTACGTTATGAGCTCTTTGAATGGTAGACGAAAGAAAAGCTTGTGGGGTTTGAATAGACCACAAGCTAGAGCGTTCAATCGTTTCCACTACGATGTTGTTTTCTACTTTCTTAATCGTCTCTTTAACAGGAACGCCTAAAGTTGCCGCTTCTTTAACTGCCGCTTCTTCTACAAGTTTGTGGATATGGTGACGCTTCACAAATGGTCTAGCACCATCATGTATAAGAACCACATTAGACAGCTTAATGGCTTTCAACCCATTATACACGCTATGTTGGCGCTCTTGACCACCCGACACCACTGCCGTAACTTTACGCATCGGATATTGCTCTAAAAGTGATGTAATATCCTCTAGTTCTTGGTCATTAATAACTAAAATAATGCTATTACATGTATGATCAGTTTCAAATATATTTAGCGTATGAACAAGAAGAGGTACATTTCGAATTAATAGAAATTGCTTATTTCGCCCTGCTTTCATTCGCTTACCTTGTCCTGCTGCTAAAACAATTACATCGTATTGCATGTTCCTTCTCCCTTATAGCTGAAAATTAGAGGGCTTTTTCTAAGAGCTTAGGCTTAGCAAAAATCATTCGACCAGCTGATGTTTGAAGTACGCTTGTCACAAGTACATCGATTTGCTTACCGATATAGTTTCGGCCTTCTTCTACAACAATCATTGTACCATCGTCTAAGTAGGCAATACCTTGATTGTGTTCCTTACCGTCTTTAATGACAAGTACATTCATTTCTTCTCCTGGTAAAACAATTGGTTTGACTGCGTTTGCTAAGTCATTAATATTTAAAACCCCTACATTTTGCAGTTCGCATACTTTATTTAAATTAAAATCATTTGTCACGACGAGACCCGAAGTAACTTTTGCCAACTTTACAAGTTTACTATCTACTTCTTGAATATCTTCAAAATCACCTTCGTAAATCTCTACCTTCATAGACAATTCCTTTTGAATTCGATTTAAGATATCAAGACCTCGACGACCTCTATTGCGCTTTAAAACATCTGATGAGTCTGCGATATGCTGAAGCTCTTCTAACACAAATCGAGGAATGACAATGGTTCCATCTAAAAAACCAGTTTGACATATATCTGCAATACGTCCATCGATAATAACGCTTGTATCTAAAATTTTTAAAGACTGCAAGGATTGATTATTCTCTTGCTCTTCTTCCGAACCTTTTTTCTTACCAATACGAGTAGGTATCGAAAAAACATTGACCAACTCATCTCTCTTTTTAAACCCTACTTGAAAGCCTAAGTAACCTAATAAAACACTTAAAAAGATTGGTAAAACTGTACTAACTACCTGCAGCTGAATTTTCCCAAGGAACGTACCAACTAAATAGGCAACAATTAACCCTAATATTAAGCCTAAACTCCCAAATAAAACATCTGTTACCGGTGCCTTTACAAGAGACTCTTCGATGCGGCGAATAAAGCCTACAACATAATCTACTAACCAGAATGTTATGACAAAAAAGAGAATTGCACCTAAAGGGGCGTGAATGTATGACTTGTCTAATAATGCAATATCTTTTAGACTTAATAATTCAATAAGTTCTGGGATAAGAAAGATTCCTAATGTACCACCTGTTATGATAAAAAACAATTGAACAAAACGTTTTAACACGCCATCACCTCCTTTTATCATTATAAACAGTTTACAATGATTGAAACCTTTTATTTAATTGAAAACATAATTTGTAAACAAAATGTCCCTCTATTAGTATTTTCACAATATCCTAATCAAGATTAAAAAGTCAATTAATATCCTAGAGCTGACGGTTTAGCAAGTGTTGTTCCTTCAGTCGCTTTAGTCCTTGTTGAATTTTACGAGCACGTATTTCACCGATACCCTCTACTTCATCAAGCTCCTGAACAGTTGCATCTGTAATAGCCTTGAGGTCGCCTAATTCTTCAATTAAGTTCTCGATAATAATAGACGGTAGTCGCGGAATTTTATGAAGCATTCGATATCCTCTCGGAACAACTCCCTCTTCAAAGCTCGTATAAATTGGATAACCCATTAGCCGTAAGAGAGTTTGGTCATCTAGCAATACATTATTAGATGGCTGTTGCATCTTTTCAATTACTTTTGTTGGCTCTACGCTTGTATCATACATATAATCTTTCATTAACAAAATTGCTTCTTCTTCTAAGTGAGACAACAATTCATTCATCTGCAGACGAATTAATCTCCCTTCTGTTCCTAACTCACTAATATAACTTAAAATTTCGTTTTTAATTCGCAATACCATCTCAATGCGATGCAAAGATTGTAACACGTCTGTATGAGTTACTTGTTCTTCAAACTCTAAAGCACTTAGGCTATTGATGGAATCATCTAAAACTGCTTTATATTTCTCCAACGTGCCAAGCGCTTGGTTCGCTTTTGCTAAAATAACGCTAATGTCTTTTAATACATATTGAGAAGAGCCTTTATACAGCGTAATAACATTTCGACGCTGTGAAATAGCAATAACCAGTACTCCTGATTGCTTGGCAACCCGCTCTGCTGTACGATGTCGCATACCGGTTTGCGAAGAAGGAGTAGATGGATCCGGCATTAATTGAGCATTTGCAAATAAAATTTTACTACCACTGTCATTTAAGATAAGCGCTCCATCCATTTTAGCCAACTCATATAAGTGAGCTGGTGTAAATGCACAATTAATTGAAAACCCTCCATCTACCATCTTTTTCACTTGATCATTGTACCCGATTACAATTAACCCGCCGGTCTTAGCTCTTAATACATTTTCAATACCATCGCGAAAAGGGGTTCCAGGAGCCACAAATTCTAGAATATCAGAGATTTGCTTTTGCTCTGTTATCTTTTCATCATTCATTCTTTTTAACCTCCTAACGTGTACTGTAACGCTTCTGACACAGTGGACACCCCTACTACGTCAATGCCTTCTGGTATTTTCCAACCACCTAAGTTTTTTTCAGGAACAATGATTCGCTTAAATCCTAATTTCACAGCTTCTTGCACTCGTTGTTCAATGCGAGACACTCTTCGGACCTCACCTGTTAATCCAACTTCTCCTACTACTACGTCTGTAGGGTTTGAAGGTGCATCTTTAAAACTCGATGCAATGCTAACCGCAACCGCCAAATCAATAGCTGGCTCATCTAACTTTACCCCACCTGCTACTTTTAAGTACGCATCTTGATTTTGCAACAGTAATCCTACTCGCTTTTCTAACACTGCCATAATAAGCGAGACACGGTTATGATCAAGTCCTGTAGACATTCTTCTAGGATTTCCAAAGCTTGTTGGGCTAATAAGTGCTTGTAACTCTACCAATACGGGACGAGTACCCTCCATCGAAGCCACAACGACAGAACCAGCTGCACCTTGAGATCGTTCTTCTAAAAAGATTTCAGATGGGTTGAGCACTTCCTCTAGACCACTTTCCTTCATTTCAAAAATACCCATTTCGTTTGTTGAACCAAAGCGGTTTTTTACTGCTCTTAAAATCCGGTACGTATGGTGGCGTTCTCCTTCAAAATACAAAACACTGTCTACCATATGTTCAAGTAACCTTGGACCTGCAATAGACCCTTCTTTGGTAACATGACCTACAATAAAAATAGCTATGCCGTTTGTTTTTGCAATTCGCATTAACTCTGCTGTACACTCGCGTACTTGAGAAACACTTCCGGGCGCTGATGTAACGTCACCGTGATAAATTGTTTGAATTGAATCAATGATAACAAGTTCTGGATTCATACTTGAGATAGCTTCTGTGATTGACTCTAAGTTTGTTTCTGCATGCACATACAAATCTTCCGCTTTAATACCTAAGCGATCTGCTCTTAGCTTTGTTTGCTTTGTTGATTCCTCACCAGATATATAAAGCACCTTATGCTTGTTCATAGCTAACTGAGCTGAAGTTTGTAGCAACAAAGTTGATTTACCAATACCAGGATCTCCCCCAATTAAGACTAGTGATCCTCTAACAATCCCTCCACCTAAAACACGGTTTAGCTCGGGTGACTTTGTATATATCCTTGGTTCAGTCGTTGATTCAATATTCGTAATGGATTGAGGCTTTTGCACCTTTGTAGACGTTGCGCCAGAAAAAGCTCCTCCTCGCCTTGAAGACTTTGTCTCTTCAATTTCTTCCACCATTGAATTCCAACTGCCACAGCCAGGACACTTTCCCATCCATTTAGCCGATTCATACCCACAATGTTGACATGAAAACTTTGTTTTTCTTTTACTCATTATTTAGTATAATCTCCTCGTTCTTTATAAAAGTCCTTGATGCTATTGTACACTATCTTTACATTGTAAATAAAAAATGGAGGCATACGTATTTTGTCGTATGCCCCACATGTTCTTAATTCTTTAGCTAATACTGCTCGGTGAAGATGACTTGACTGTAAAGTTTTCACCTTCTACATCTAACGTTACCTTTTGACCTTTTTGAATGACGCCTCTTAATAACTCCTCAGATAAACGATCTTCAACATGCTTTTGGATTGCTCGACGTAGAGGACGCGCCCCATACTCTGGGTCAAACCCTTCTTCTGCAATCTTATCAATTGATGCCTTTGTTAATTCCAATTCAATTTCTTGTTCTTTTAAGCGTCTAGTTAATTGATCAGCCATTAGCTTTACAATTTCAGCTAGATGCGGTTTCTCTAACGAATGGAACACAATAATCTCATCAATACGGTTTAGGAACTCTGGACGGAAAGCACGCTTCATCTCACTCATAACTTTCCCTTTCATATCCTTATAATCCTGACCCTCTGCTTCAACCGTAAATCCAAGATGCTTGTTACGTTTTAACGTATCTGCACCAACATTTGAAGTCATGATTAGAATTGTGTTTCTGAAATCTACAGTGCGACCTTTTGAATCAGTTAAGCGTCCGTCTTCTAAAACTTGTAATAAAATGTTAAATACATCCGGATGCGCTTTTTCAATTTCATCTAGTAATACAACAGAGTATGGCTTTCTTCTAACTTTCTCCGTCAACTGACCACCCTCATCATATCCAACGTAGCCTGGAGGAGAACCTACTAAGCGAGAAGTCGAGTGTTTTTCCATATACTCTGACATATCAATACGAATCATCGCATCTTCGTCACCAAACATTGATTCAGCTAAAGCACGAGCAAGCTCTGTTTTACCTACACCAGTTGGTCCCAAGAAAATAAATGAGCCTATTGGACGTTTTGGATCTTTCAAGCCTGCTCTTGCGCGACGAACAGCTTTTGCCACTGCTTTTACAGCTTCTTCTTGGCCAATGACACGAGAGTGTAAAATCTCTTCCATGTTTAGTAAACGCTCTGATTCTTCCTGAGCCAATTTCGAAACCGGCACTCCAGTCCAGCTAGATACAACCATCGCGATGTCTTCTACTGTAACAGCTGAATTCTCTTTACCTTGCTCTTGTTTCCAAGCTTTTTTAGTTTCTTCTAATTCTTCTCTTAAGCGTTGTTCTGTATCACGTAATGATGCAGCCTTTTCAAACTCCTGACTTTGGACAGAAGCATCTTTTTCATTTCGGATTGACTCTAGCTTCTGCTCTAACTCTTTCAAATTAGGCGGCGTCGTAAATGAACGTAAGCGAACTTTTGAACCAGCTTCATCAATTAAATCAATTGCTTTATCTGGTAAAAAGCGATCTGAGATATAACGGTCAGATAATTTTACTGCTTGTTCAATAGCTTCATCAGAAATTGATACGCGGTGATGAGCTTCATAACGATCTCTTAAGCCTTTTAAAATTTGGATAGATTCGTCTAGGGTTGGCTCATCAACTTGAATTGGCTGGAAACGACGCTCTAAAGCTGCATCTTTTTCAATATATTTTCGGTATTCATCTAAAGTAGTAGCACCAATACATTGTAATTCACCGCGTGCTAAGGATGGTTTTAGAATGTTTGAAGCATCAATTGCCCCTTCTGCACCACCAGCACCGATTAATGTATGCAGCTCATCAATAAATAGAATGATATTACCGGCTTGACGAATTTCATCCATTACTTTTTTCAAACGATCTTCAAATTCACCACGATATTTTGTTCCAGCAACTACGGTTCCCATATCTAGGGTCATAACGCGCTTATCTCGAAGAATCTCCGGCACTTCGTTGTTAACAATTTGCTGTGCTAATCCCTCTGCGATTGCTGTTTTACCTACACCTGGTTCACCGATAAGAACTGGGTTATTCTTTGTACGACGACTCAACACTTCAATAACACGCTGAATTTCCTTGCTACGCCCAATAACTGGATCTAGACTTCCTTCACGTGCTACCACTGTTAAATCCCGAGCTAAACTATCAAGGGTTGGTGTATTTGCATTCGAAGTTCCACCACCTTGATGACTAGAAGCAGCTTCGTTACTACCTAACAGGTGCAATACTTGTTGACGAGCTTTATTTAAGCTCACTCCTAAATTATTAAGTACACGAGCAGCTACGCCTTCACCTTCACGAATTAATCCAAGTAAAATATGCTCAGTTCCCACATACGAATGACCTAATTTTCTTGCTTCATCCATTGAAAGTTCAATTACTTTTTTAGCGCGAGGTGTATAATGAATTGTTTGAGTTAACTCTTGACCTCTTCCAATAAGAGCTTCGACTTCTTTTTGAATTTTTTCTGTGCTTAACCCTAATGCAGATAATGCTTTTGCAGCAATACCGTCACCTTCACGTACAATACCTAATAAAATATGTTCAGTTCCAATATTGTTATGTCCAAGTCGTAAAGCTTCTTCTTGTGCTAACGCTAATACTTTTTGTGCACGCTCTGTAAATCTTCCAAACATCATACGGCTGTCACCCTCCACGTTAATCTATATTTTTAATATTACTAAGGCGATCTCTAATTAAGGTAGCTCTTTTAATATCTCGTTCATGGGCATCTAACGCAGAGCCTGAATACTGTTGTAAAAAGCCTGGCTGCGTCATAATAATGAGTTCATTCAAAATATTTTTGGATATGTTTGTAATATAACCTAAGTCAATCCCTAATCGAACATCTGACAAGCACTGAGACGCTTCTTTAGATTCAATTATGCGACTATGAGCTAATACTCCATATGAGCGATGAACGCGATCTTCTAACTCCAAATGAGACGTTTTAAGTAATGCATCTCTGGCAGATCTTTCTTGAGCAATTAATTGTGTTACAACACTATTCAAGTCTGATACAATATCAGCTTCAGATTTTCCTAACGTAATTTGGTTAGAAACTTGAAAGATATTACCTAATGCTTCGCTACCCTCTCCGTAAATTCCTCTTACAACTAAACCTAATTGATTAATTGCAGGAATAATTCGATGAATTTGACGAGTCATAACCAATGCAGGTACATGCATCATAACCGAGGCACGAAGCCCTGTACCAACATTCGTTGGGCAACTCGTTAAATAGCCTCTTTGTTCATCAAAAGCGTAGTCCACGCGATTTTCAATCCAATTATCTACTTCATTAGCTCGTTCTAATGCTTCGGATAATTGAAGACCTGGAAATAAACATTGTATGCGTAAATGATCTTCTTCATTAACCATAATACTTAAATCTTCTTGCTTTGATAAATAACAAGCCCCTGAATTAGATTCAGATAATTGAGGACTGATTAAATGCTTCTCCACCAGTACTCGTTTCTCCAGTGGCTTTAACTCACTCATTTTTAGAGAAGATAATTCACACTCTTCCATTTTCCTTATTTCTTCAAACACTTGATCAAAATTGTTTACAATTTCATCAGCTTTTTCTTTTACTAACATTGTAGGAAAAAGAAAATTTGTTAAATTTCTAGCTAGACGAATTCTGCTGCTTAGTACAATATCAGAGTCCGGTGCTTCTTGTTTCATCCAAGAGCTTACGGGATTTGTGAAGAATAGTTCAGACATGCGGCTATATCTCCTTTCCCGTAGAGTTATTGATTTTTTTCTCTAATAAGCGAATTTCATCTCGAAGCTCTGCAGCTTTTTCGAATTCTTCTTTTTCAATATACTCCTTTAAATTCAATCTCAGAGCCTGTAATTCCTTTTTTAAATGAAGATTACTTCCAATTCTCTTTGGAATTTTACCATGATGTAAATAATTCCCCCCATGTAACCTCTTCAAAAACGGAACAAGTGGTTGTTCAAAGGTTTCATAGCAGTTTGAACAGCCAAACCGACCAACTTTAGAAAATTGATGATACGTCATTCCGCATGTAGGGCAACGTAGTGGTTCATTTTTAATTGTATTCGGACCTGTAGCAGAAGGTTCAAAATTTAATAGTCCTGCTAATAGACTATTAATTGAAAAGCCTTGCTGAGATGATATAGAAAATACATCCCCACTCTCTGCAGCGCATTGTTCGCAAAGGTGTGCTTCTGTCTTATTCCCATTCACTACATTCGTAAAATGAAGTGTTGCAGGTCGAATCTCACATTGCTGACAAATCATGCAACCATCTCTCCCTGTCTACATAAAATCAATTCAATTAGCGATACCTTAATGAATTCAACATAGCTTTTAGTAATTTCGCTCGAAGTTCATCACGATATGGTAGCTCAAGGTCAATAACAGATCGATGAATAACGCTAAGCATTATCTTAGCTTCTCGCTCCGTAATGACTTTTTCTCCAACTAACCTGAAAATGACGCTTTCAGCATATGACTGTGAAATTTGAGATTCGATAAGATCGATGACTTGTTGAAATAAATGAGAAGCATTATGAGTTCGGACTTTAGAAATTCTGATAAAGCCACCTCCACCTCTCTTACTTTCAACCACATAACCTCTTTCAATCGTAAAGCGCGTATTAATAACGTAATTGATTTGAGATGGAACACATTGAAACTTATCTGCAATTTCGCTACGTTTAATCTCAACAATTTCTCTGTCACTTAATTCGAGCACTTCTTTTAAATACTGTTCAATGATGTCAGAGATATTTGGCACGTTGCACCCTCCTTCTGACTTTGACTATATTTGACCTTATTAAATTAAATATAAAAGGAAATGAAAAAAATTTCAACTATGTAGTTTGATAAGTTTTGCCTTACTTTTATGATTTCCACTAAAATAAGGTTCAAAACGTCATTTATTGAAATTAATGAGAAATAAAAAAAGGACTAGCTATAAGCTAATCCTTTTAAATAATATGCCTGGCAACGTCCTACTCTCACAGGGACAAAGTCCCAACTACCATCGGCGCTAGAGAACTTAACTTCCGTGTTCGGCATGGGAACGGGTGTGACCTCTCTGCTATCGTCACCAGACATGATTTGAGATTATTCTCTCAAAACTAGATAACATTTTGCTGAGTACTAGGTTTACTGTCTAGCTATGGCTCCTAATTAGTCGCCTTCGCTTTTTCTAATTTGGTTAAGTCCTCGATCGATTAGTATCAGTCAGCTACACACGTCGCCGTGCTTCCACCTCTGACCTATCAACCTGATCATCTTTCAGGGATCTTACTAGCTTGCGCTATGGGAAATCTCATCTTGAGGGGGGTTTCATGCTTAGATGCTTTCAGCACTTATCCCGTCCACACATAGCTACCCAGCGATGCCTTTGGCAAGAC